>NZ_JBQFYP010000016.1:0-71219 GCF_056541545.1 Ruegeria sp. AG7 | reverse complement strand
GGCAGACAAGATCATCGTCATCCAGGACGGCGCTATCGCCGAACAGGGAAACCTCGACCAACTCATGCAGAAAAACGGCCCCTTCAAAAACCTCTTCGACCAACAGTTCAATAAACACAAACAAAAAGTCGCAGAGTAATAGGGGGAGCTCAAGAACAGAGCGCAATGCTCTTTTCAGGCCAATAACTTCCTGATTGCCACGTGCCGTTGAACAGAGATTTTCCGCGCGTCGAGCAATATGCGCATGTTTGACGCGCATATGGCGTAGTGGTAAAATGGCGCAGTCTTGAGGGTAACCAAATGAATGCTCCATCTCGTAGACCGACAAATCTATCACTGGATGGCGATATACTGTCCGAGGCGCGGGATCTGAAGATCAACCTGTCCCGGGCAGCCGAAGACGGCATTCGGGCCGCAGTCGCCAGCGCAAAAGCTGAACGCTGGAAAGCCGAAAACAAGGCCGCACTTGAGAGTTCCAACGCGTATGTCGAGCATAATGGCTTACCGCTGGATACCTACCGACAGTTCTGATGCCAAAATACGACGTGTTCCCCAACCCGTCAGGTGACGGGTATCTTCTGGACATCCAGAGCGATCTGCTGAGCGGGTTGAACACACGCGTCGTCGTGCCCCTGCTTCCCGAAGCGACGGCGCCGATCCCAGCCACCCGGCTCAATCCCGTCTTTGATATCCAGGGCAAACCGTTTGTAATGGCGACCCAATTCATGGCTGCCGTTCCGGTGGGCATTCTAAAATCGCCAGTCGACAACCTTGATGATCACTTTGCGCAGATCACCGCCGGCATCGACATGCTGATGCAGGGATTCTGACAAGCTTCTGGCCCTTGGAGAACCAAGAGCCAGGAACAAGTATGACAATGAAAATCAGTCGTACAGCACTGCCGCGATCTTCGGATCGTCGATGTTGGATGCGTCGTAGTAGTAGAACCCGGTATCAATCAGGGCAGGAACTTCTTCGCCCTTCATCGCAGCTACAGCAGCCTTGACGGTTTCATACCCGATGCCCACGGGATTCTGAGTGATTGCACCCGCCATCAACCCGCTTTTGATCGCATCTTTCTGGGCCTTACCGCTGTCATACCCGATGATGACCAGCCCCTCGGTCCCCAGTTCTTGCACCCCGTTCACCACACCGATGGCCGAGCCCTCGTTGGTGCCGAAGATGCCATTCAGATCGGGGTTCGCCGTCAGGATTGCTTTGGTCACCTCGGTCGATTTCAGGTGGTCACCCTGACCGTATTGAACCGTGACAACTTCGATGTCCGGGTATTTTTCGGCAATACGATTGACGAAGCCGTCACGCCGATCAATGCCTGTGCGGCTGGTCTGGTCATGCGCAACAACGGCCACTTTGCCTTTGCCGCCAATCATCTCGGCCATCTTGTCCGCAGCCAGCGCAGCCGCGGCCTGATTGTCTGTGGTTGCTGTAGAAACCGGAATGTCGCTGTCAACGCCACTGTCAAAGGCGATGATCGGAATGCCTTTTTCATCAGCTTGCTTCAACAGTGGAATGGCGGCCTGGCTGTCCAGAGCGGCAAAACCGATGGCCTTGGGGTTATTGGCCAAGGCCGCCGCCAGCATGTCGATCTGACGATCCACCATGGTTTCGTTGTCCGGGCCTTCAAAGGTGATCGTGACACCGTATTCCTCGGCGGCTTGTTCCGCACCCGACTTTACCGCCTGCCAGAACTGGTGCTGAAACCCTTTGGACACCAGCGGAATATATATGTCTTCCGCTGATGACATTGATGCAGGTATCGAAAGGCTGGCCGCACTCAGGGCCCCCAAAATGAAACGACGTGTTAGCATGTCTTCTCCTCCAGTTGGTCTTCGTTTCTGATTTTTGTGACTGTTCAACCTGTCTTCCTGCGCCGCGCCATATCGGCGTAAACGGCCAGAATGATGATCGCGCCGGTGACAACGGTCTGCCATTCCTGCGCGACGGACAGCACCCGCAAACCATTGGTCAGAACTGCCATGATCAGGGCACCGATCAGGGTTCCAAGGATTGTACCACGCCCACCGGACAGGGACGTGCCCCCGATCACGACGGCAGCGATGGCTTCCAGCTCGTAGCCAAGCCCCAGCGCGGGCTGCGCCGAATTCAGTCGCGACGCGATCAGAATTCCACCGATACCGCAGATCCCACCTGCCAGAGCGTAAATACGCATCTTCCAAAGATCGGTATTCACCCCCGATAGGCGCACCGCCTCTTCGTTTGATCCCAGCGCAAAGGTGTATCTGCCCAGAACCGTGCGCCCCAGAATGTACGAAGCTGCAATGGCAACAAGGAAAAGGATCAGCACGCCATTGGGGATCGGTAATGCGGGAAAAACCTTTCCGATCAGCGACCCGCGCGAAATCTGGTCAAAGCCCGGCGTGTCGTTGAAGTAGATGGGCCGCGTGCCGGAAATCACCAGCGACAACCCTTTTAGGATCAGCATCATACCCAGCGTGGCAATGAAGGGCGGGATTTTCATCTTGGCGACAAAGGTGCCCGAGCACAGCCCGCAGAACGCACCCGCCGCAATCGCTGCCGTAACCCCCAACAACAGTGGCATTCCGAGATAGGTCAGCACGACACCGGCGATAACGGCACAGAATGTCATCAGAGTTCCCACGGACAGGTCGATCCCGCCAGTTATGATGACCAATGTTGCAGCAACCGCCAGCACCCCATTGACCGATGTCGCCTGCAAGATGGCGATCATGTTTGAAGTTTGCATGAAGTTCGGCGACGCGATTGAAAACCCGATCAGCAAGGCAATCAAGCTGGCGAAGGCCAGCAGCTTTTGGTAGGCGCCGCTTTCCGAGAGCCCCGCCAGTGGGCTTTTCTTTTCGATTTCCGTTGCTGAGGTCATTACGCTGTTCCTGTTATCTGCATCGCCGCCGCCCGCTGCGTCGCCAGATGCATGATGTCTTCCTGAGTGGTGGCTTTGCCGCCCGGCAAAATGCCGGTCAGTCGGCCTTCGCACATCACGGCAATGCGATGGCTTAGGCGCATGATCTCGGGCAGTTCCGACGAAATCACGATGATCGTCTTGCCCTGCCCGGCCAGTTCTTCCAGCAGCTTGTAGATTTCAGATTTTGCGCCCACGTCGATACCGCGCGTGGGCTCATCGAAAATCAGGATATCGCAATCCCGCAGCAGCCATTTGGCAATGACAACTTTCTGCTGATTGCCGCCGGACAGCAGGCGTACCTCCTGCGTGTCCGAAGGCGTGCGAATGCCCAGGTGCGTGATGTAACCCTTGGCCGTCGTGCTGATTTCACCATCGTTCAGAACACCGACACGTCCGGTGAACATATCCATCGAAGCCAAGGCAACATTGTCGCGAACGCTCATCCCGGTGGCGAGGCCGAAATGCTTGCGATCCTCGGAAAGATAGCCGATGCCCGCCTTGACGGCATCGGATGGTGTCCTGATCGAGACCACCTGCCCATGCACCCGGATTTCTCCGCTATCTTTGGGATCAGCCCCGAAGATTGCCCGCGCAACTTCGGTACGTCCGGCCCCCATCAGCCCGGCAAAGCCCAGGATCTCACCCTTCAGGACCGAAAAGCTGACATCGCGGATTTCGTGACCCCGACACAGCCCGGTCACTTCCAGCGAAACCTCGGCATCGCTCAGATCGGGGGGGACCAGCGGCTCTTCCTTGACTTCGCGACCTACCATCATCGCGATAATCTGGCTGATCGGCGTTGCTGCCGCGTCAACGGTGCCAACGTATTCTCCGTCGCGCATCACCGTGACCCGGTCAGCAATCTGCTTCAGCTCATCCATTTTGTGGCTGATATAGACAATGCCCACGCCTTCAGCCTTCAGACGGCGGATGATCACGAACAGCTCGGCAATTTCAGCATCGTTCAGGGCCGCGGTCGGTTCATCCATGATCAGAACCCTGGACCGGTAAGAAAGGGCCTTGGCGATCTCGACCATCTGTTGTTTCGCAATGGTCAGACTGCCGACCTGCGCCTTGGGGTCGAGGTTTAGGTTCATGGACGCAAAAATTTCGGCCGTCTGTGCATTCAACGCAGCATCGTTCAGTCGGCCAAACCGTTTACGAGGTTCGCGGCCGATAAAAATATTCTGTGCCACCGTCAGATCATTCATCAGGCTCAGTTCCTGATGGATGATGCCGATACCCAAAGCCAGCGCCTCGCGTGGCGTGGTTGGGTTTGCATCACGCCCTTCGATTTGCAATGTGCCACCGTCGCGCTGATAAATCCCCGAGAGGATTTTCATCAGCGTGCTTTTTCCCGCGCCGTTCTCGCCCATCAGCGCATGGACTTCACCGGGCACCAGATCGAACTGCACTGATTTCAGCGCATGGACTCCGGGAAAGTGTTTCTCGATCCCCGACATGTCGACCAGTTTTGTCATTTACCCTCCCAAACACCCCTCTCCCCAAGGGGTGGTGCGGCCTACATCACTGCGCCGATTTGCCAGGGGACAAATTCGACCCCACCAAAGCCAAGTTCTTCGCTTTTTGTTTGTTCACCCGATGCGACGCGGATCAGCATTTCGAACAGCTCTTCGCCTTTTGCCTCAATGCTCACACCGTCTGTGACGATGTCCCCACAGTTCAGATCCATATCTTCCGACATCCGGGCATACATTTCGGAATTGGTAGCCAGCTTGATGCAGGGTGTTGGTTGATATCCCGAAACCGAGCCCCGCCCGGTGGTGAACACGATCAGGTTCGCGCCTGACGCTACCTGCCCCGTGACCGAGCATGGATCAAAACCGGGGCTGTCCATGAAAACAAACCCGGTCCTGTCGATTTTCTCGCCGAACTTGTAAACACCGCGCAAGGGCGCGGTTCCGCCTTTGGCGACAGCGCCCAGCGATTTCTCAAGAATGGTCGTCAACCCGCCGCGCTTGTTGCCGGGGCTAGGGTTGTTGTTCATCTCACCACCGTTGCGGTGAGTATACCCCTCCCACCAGCGAATGCGTTCTATCAGCTTTTCCCCGACTTCAACGGTCTCGGCCCGCCGGGTCAAAAGGTGTTCTGCACCGTAGATTTCCGAGGTTTCGGACAAAATCGTCGTACCGCCATGCCGCACCAACAGATCCGACGCATAGCCCAAAGCAGGATTGGCGGTGATCCCGGAATAGCCATCCGACCCACCGCATTGCATTCCAACCGTTATCGCACTGATCGGCGCAGGTTCGCGTTCGGCCTTGTTCGCGAGTTCGGCAATCCCGCGCAGCTCGTTCAATCCACGTTCAATGGTACGGCGCGTACCGCCCTCACTCTGAATGGTCATGTAACGCAGCACGCCATCAGGACGGATCGGACGACCCCCAACCAGATCGGCTACCTGCATCACCTCGCACCCCAAACCGATCAGAAGGATACCGGCGAAATTCGGGTGCTGGGCATATCCAGCTAATGTCCGGAACAGTGTGGCATAGCCTTCATCTTTTCCGGACATCCCGCATCCGGTGCCATGAACGATCGGGACGATACCGTCCACATTTGGGTACGCGTCCAACAAGCTCCGTTTCTCGGCGGCTTCGGCTATGAACTGCGCCACGGAGCCAGAGCAATTCACCGTTGTCAAAATGCCGATGTAGTTGCGCGTGCCGACCTTGCCATCGGCACGATGGAAGCCCTGGAAGATACGGTCGCCTGAAATCACGGGCAGTGGCGTGTTCGCGCTTGCATATGCGTAGTCCTGCTGATGCGCCCCCATACCCAGATTATGGACATGAACATGCTCGCCCGCGGCGATATCCGCTTTAGCCTGACCTATGATCTGTCCGTAGCGGATCACATTCTCACCTGCCGCAATCGGGGCGGTGGCGATCTTGTGCCCGCGTGCGATTTCCGTGGGAAGCTGCACCGATAACCCATCCGGTTGCGCGCCGGCTTTCAGGTCGCGCAACGCGATGATCACGTTGTCATCCGGGTTCAGCCGGATTGTGTCACGGGCCGGGCCGCCCGGGGCTTTGATCTCTGAAACTGGGTGCATGGATTCCCCGCTTGTTCGCCACAGAGCTACGGGGATAATCCGCTCTTGTCAACTAACATGTTAGTATGATAGTTCAGACTTATGAACCACCCATACGACATTGACGCCACCCGCCTGCCCGACATTTCAACACTTGAGGGGTCGCTCGCGCAGCGGGTTTACCAATCCATCAAACAGGCGATCCTGGCATTGGATTTCCCTCCCGGCGCTAACCTTCGGAAGGCGCCGATCTGCGCGCAGTTGGGTGTGTCCCGCGCACCTGTCGCGGACGCCATAACCAGGCTTTCCGCCGAAGGGCTGGTGGATGTGGTGCCGCAATCGGGTACACGTGTGTCCTATTTCTCGATGGATGAAATTCGCGAAGGCGCCTTTCTGCGAGAGGCCTTGGAGCTGGCAACAGTGGCCAAGGTTGCGCGTGACCTGACCGAAGATCAGCGCAAAAAGCTGAGCCGCAATGTGCGCCTGCAAGAGCTGTTGATCGAAGATGAAGACATTGCCGGGTTTTACCACGCAGATGAGGAATTCCACGCCCTGTTGATGGCGTTCACCGGGATGCTTCGCCTGCCGGATGTGGCACAGACCGTGTCGCTACAGGTCAGCCGCGCACGGATGTTGCTGTTGCCGACACCCGGCCGCATTGCGGAAACACTGTCCGAACACCGGGCGATATTCGATGCCATCAGTGCCCATGACGAACGTGCGGCACAAGACGCCATGCGCCATCACCTTGGGCAACTGATGCCTCGGATCGAACGGCTGCAACAGGAAAGACCGCAGCTGTTCAACTTAACGCCCCAAACCACCCGAGAGGCAGGATGACCGTTTCGCAAACCGCCCTTCTGAACAACAGAACGTCCCGGCCCGTGCCACTGACCCGCATGGGGTTTGGCGGCGCACCTTTGGGCAATCTTTATCGCAAGGTCTCGGATGCTGATGCGCAAGCTGCGCTCCAATCCGCATTTGACACAGGCATCCGGTTTTTCGACACCGCGCCGCAATACGGGTTGGGCCGGTCCGAGTATCGCTTTGGCGAAGCGATCAGGCGGTTTGGACGTGAGAACATCCAGCTATCGACCAAAATTGGTCGTCTACTACTGGATTGCGAACCACATGAGGTGACGCCCGAAGCGTTTGTGGACGTTCCGCAGAAACGCATTGTGTTCGACTATACCTATGACGGCGTCATGCGGTCATATGAGGCAAGCCGGGACCGGATCGGTGTTGCCAATGCAGACATTCTTCTGGTGCATGACGTCTGCGCTTTCAGTCAGGGAAGTCAGGAAATGTCAAACGCCAAAGTGCGCGAGTTGTTCGATGACGGCGGTTACAAGGCGCTGGTTGAACTGCGAGACGCAGGCGAGATCGCCGCGATTGGCGCGGGCGTGAACGAATGGCAGGTTTGCGAGAAACTGCTGGGTCTTGGCGATTTCGACGGGTTTCTTCTGGCGGGTCGGTATACGCTTTTGGAACAGGAAGCCTTGAACAGTTTTCTGCCGCTATGCGAGAAACGCGATGTGGGCATCATTCTGGGCGGGCCGTATAACTCGGGCATCCTCGCTACCGGAGCGGTGCCAGGGGCCAAGTATAACTATTCCGATGCGCCTGAGGATATTCTTGGACGGGTGCGCAGGATCGAAGCCGTCTGTGCGGCCCATGGCACACCACTGATCGCAGCCGCGCTGCAATTTGTTCTAGGACACCCCGCCGTGAAAACGGTTGTTCCGGGCGCTGTTAACGCGGCCGAGGTTCAAGCCAATGTCGCCCTGCTGGAACGCTCCATCCCCGCCCAGCTTTGGTCAGACCTGCGTACCGAAGGCCTGATCCGGTCAGATGCCCCCTTGCCCAAGGAACCTGTCAATGCTGCGTAACCTCGACCCGCTGCTGTCTCCTGAATTGCTGTACGCCCTGCGCGCCATGGGCCATGGCGATGACATCGTTATTGCAGATGCCAATTTCCCGGGCTCAAGCCTTGGGCCCGACTGCATCCGTGCAGACGGTTCAACGGCAAGCGACCTGCTTGGCGCCGTGTTGTCTGTCATGCCGCTGGATACATTCGTGCCCGACCCCGCGCTGACCATGCAGGTTGTCGGTGATCCCGAAGCCGTGCCTGAGGCCGTCGCAGATTTCCAAAAGATCATCGACGCGCAGGCTGACAACCCCGCGCAAATTCAGAGTCTGGACCGGTTCGACTTCTACCAACGCGCGGCATCCGCATTTGCCATCATTCAGACCGGCGAGCGCAGGCTCTACGGCAACATCATCCTGAAGAAGGGCGTGATCGCATGAAAATCGACGCCCATCAGCATTTTTGGGCGCTGTCGCGTGGCGACTATGGGTGGCTGACACCGGACTTGAGCCAGATTTACCGGGACTTCGGGCCAGATGACCTTGCGCCATTGTTGCAAGCACAGAGCATCGACGGGACAATTCTGGTTCAGGCCGCGCCGACCGTCGCCGAGACGGAGTACCTGTTGTCATTGGCGGACAAGGCACCTTTTATCAAAGGTGTGGTTGGCTGGGTCGATTTTGACACTCCGGATTCGAGCGCGCATATCGCCAAGCTTGCCGCTCATCCCGCTTTGGTTGGTCTGCGGCCAATGATTCAGGATATCGCTGATCCGAACTGGATGCTCGGCGCGGCCCTGAGACCTGCCTTTGAGGCCATCCAATCTAACGATCTGACTTTCGATGCCCTCACCCTGCCCCGGCACCTGGGGCCGTTGCGTCAACTTCTGGCGCGGCACCCAAACATGCGGGTTGTGATTGACCATGGTTCGAAACCTCTGATCCGGGAGGGTGTACTTGACGGGTGGGCCGAAGACATGGCCGCCATCGCGCGGGACACCAACGCGTTCTGCAAACTGTCCGGTCTTGTCACCGAAGCTGCGCTCGACTGGACGGTTCGGGACCTGTACCCCTATGTGGATCACCTACTGAACACGTTCGGACCATCGCGGTTGATCTGGGGCAGCGACTGGCCGGTCTGCACACTGGCCAGCAGCTATGAACGCTGGATCGATGCAACCGATGAACTGCTAAGCGCACTTTCCTCCAATGACTGCGAAACCATCCGCGGAGGGAATGCGGCAAAGGCTTATCACATCAGGATTTGACGGTGCTGCACCGGACCCCAAACACGCGACGCACTGCTTTGCGCCCGCTGATCCTGCCCAGTGTTTTCCCTGAGGCGCGAACAGACCGGCAGTTATCCCCAACACTCCACCCGGTTTCGGGAAAATCATGAGGACCAGAATGACATCGCATCAGCCTTCTGACCGACTAAAAGGCAAAACCGCATTCATCAGCGCCGCTGGACAGGGCATCGGACGTGCCACGGCCGAACTGTTCGCAGCCGAAGGCGCGCATGTCTTTGCCAGCGACATCAACGAAACCACATTGGCCGAGCTTTCGGAAATCGACGGGATCTCTCCGATCCATCTCGACGTGACAGATGCGCATGCCGTGGAACGTGCCGTGGCAGAGTTGCCACCGCTGGATATCCTGTTCAATTGCGCGGGTTACGTGGCAAACGGGACCATTCTTGACTGTGAAGAGGACGACTGGGATTTCAGTTTCGATCTTAATGTGAAGGCCATGTATCGCATGATCCGTCTGACCCTGCCCGCGATGTTGAAAAACGGCGGGGGATCGATCATCAATATATCCTCGGTCGCCTCGTCGATGAAGGGCGTTCCAAACCGGTTTGTATATTGCGCATCAAAGGCTGCCGTAATTGGCCTGACCAAGTCGATCGCTGCCGATTTCGTCACGCAGGGCATTCGGTGCAATGCAATCTGCCCCGGCACCGTCGACAGCCCCAGCCTGCACGAGCGTTTGCGGGCGACGGGCGACTACGAAAAGGCGATGACGGATTTCATCGCCCGCCAGCCAATGGGGCGCATTGGAACCGCGGACGAGATTGCCGATTTGGCGCTCTACCTTGCGAGCGACAGCAGTGCATTTACCACTGGTCAGCCCTTTGCCATTGATGGCGGATGGGCGATTTAAGCTGAAAGGGATCACAATATGAAACTACTGCGGTTTGGCGCCTTGGGTGCTGAAAAGCCCGGGCTGCTGCACGACGATGGCACAATTCGCGACCTGTCAGGCGTCATCGACGATATTTCGGGCGACGTTCTCAGCGACGAAGGGTTGGCGCGACTGCGCGCGCTGAATGCACAAGGTTTGCCGATGGTTGAAGGCAACACCCGTTTAGGGGCGTGTGTCGGCCATGTGGGCAAGTTCATTTGCATCGGCCTGAACTATGCCGACCACGCGGCAGAAAGCGGTATGGAATTGCCGCAGGAACCTGTGATCTTTTTCAAGGCGACATCGGCCATTATCGGGCCGAACGACACGGTGGAAATCCCGCGCGGGTCCGTCAAGACCGACTGGGAGGTAGAGTTGGGCGTGGTGATCGGCAAGGAAACAAAATACATCTCCGAGGCCGAAGCGATGGATCACGTCGCTGGCTATTGCGTGGTCAATGACCTGTCGGAACGTGATTTTCAGCTTCACCGCTCGGGGCAGTGGGTCAAGGGCAAGTCGGCAGATACATTCGGCCCCATCGGTCCGTGGCTGGTGACGCGGGACGAGGTTGCAGACCCACAGAACCTGCCGATGTATCTTGAGGTCAACGGCCTCCGTTATCAGGACGGCTCGACCCGGACGATGCATTTCGGGGTGGCAACTGTGATCTCACACCTGTCGCAATTCATGTCTTTGCAGCCGGGCGATGTAATCTCGACCGGAACTCCGCCGGGTGTGGGCATGGGGCAAAACCCGCAAGTCTATCTGAAACCCGGCGACACGATGGAACTGGGCATCGAAGGCCTGGGTGTTCAAAAACAGAATGTGATCGCGGGATAATCGGGCACTACCAGATGTCAGCCCGAACACGATATCAGGCGAGGTTTCCCTCGCCTGATTTTTTTCTTAGGCTACCAGATCGAACCGGTCATTGTTCATGATCTTGGTCCAGGCCGCTACGAAGTCGCGCACGAACTTCTGGGCATTATCGTCCTGGGCATAGACCTCGGCGTAGCCACGCAGGATCGAGTTCGAGCCGAAGACCAGATCCGCGCTGGTTGCGGTGAACCTGACGTCACCCGAGGCACGATCACGCAGCTCATATGTGCCGCCGTCAACCGGGTGCCAGCTGAGCGACATATCCGTCAGGTTGACGAAGAAGTCGGTGGTCAACTGACCCACGCGATCCGTGAAGACCCCATGCTCTGATCCACCGTGATTGGCACCCAGCACACGCAGGCCACCAACCAGAACCGTCATCTCGGCTGCGGTCAGACCCAGCAGTTGCGCGCGGTCCAGCATCATCGCCTCGGGGGATACCGCGTATTCCTTCAGCTGCCAGTTTCTAAACCCGTCCGCCAGCGGCTCCAGCACCGAGAAGCTGACGGCATCGGTCTGCTCGTCCGTTGCGTCGCCGCGACCAGCCGAGAACGGAACCGTCATGTCAAAACCTGCGGCTTTGATCGACTGTTCCAGACCGACGTTGCCCGCCAGAACGATCACGTCTGCAATCGAGGCCCCGGTTTCCGCTGCAATCGGCTCCAGCACGCCCAGCACTTTTGCCAGACGCTCGGGCTCATTCCCTGCCCAGTCTTTCTGTGGTGCCAGACGGATACGCGCACCATTTGCGCCGCCGCGTTTGTCCGAACCACGGAAGGTACGGGCGCTGTCCCATGCTGTGGTGATCATCTCGACCGCGGTCAAACCGCTGTCGGCGATCTTTGCCTTGACGGCACCGACGTCATACGCGGTCGAACCCGCAGGGACCGGGTCCTGCCAGATCAGCTCTTCTGACGGGACGTTTGGGCCATAGTAGTTGACGCGTGGCCCCATATCGCGGTGGGTCAGCTTGAACCAAGCGCGGGCAAAGGTGTCGGCAAAGTAATCCGGGTCGGCCATGAACTTCTGACAGATCGCATTGTAAATCGGATCGATCTTCATTGCCATGTCCGCATCGGTCATGACCGGCATTCGCCGAACCGAAGGGTCGGTCGGGTCGACCGGCTTTTCATCTTCCGGCATGTCGATAGGCTGCCACTGTTGTGCACCCGCGGGCGATTTACCCAATTTCCACTCATATCCGAACAGGTAATCGAAAAAGCCCATGTCGAATTTGGTCGGGTTTTTCGTCCACGCACCCTCGATACCAGAGGTGAATGCGTTGGTTGCCTTGCCGTTCTGATCGGGGTTGTTCCAACCCAAGCCTTGGCCGGAGACCGGGCAGGCTTCGGGCTCGGCACCGATATGATCGCCTGCCATCGCACCATGGGCTTTGCCGACTGTGTGACCACCGCAGGTCAGCGCCGCCGTCTCTTCGTCATTCATCGCCATACGGGCAAAGGTTTCGCGGATGTGCAGAGCAGTTCTTGCAGGATCTGGATTGCCGTTCACACCTTCGGGGTTCACATAGATCAGGCCCATGTGCACCGCGCCCAGCGGGTTTTCCAGCGTGCCGGGGGTTTCCAGATCGCCATAGCGGTTCTCGGACGGAGCCAGCCACTGGTTTTCCGAACCCCAGTAGACGTCTTTTTCCGGGCCCCAGATATCTTCGCGGCCAAAGCCAAAGCCAAAGGTCTTCAGACCCATGGCTTCGTAGGCAACCGTTCCCGACAGAACAATCAGGTCTGCCCAGGACAGCGCATTGCCGTATTTCTTTTTCACCGGCCAGAGCAGACGGCGCGCTTTATCAAGGCTGGCATTATCCGGCCACGAGTTCAGCGGTGCAAAACGGATGTTGCCCGAGCCTGCGCCACCACGACCATCCCCCAGACGGTACGACCCGGCAGAGTGCCACGCCAGTCGGATCATCAGGCCGCCATAGTGGCCCCAATCGGCCGGCCACCAGTCCTGACTGTCGGTCAGCAACGCTTCGACGTCAGCACGAACAGCGTTGAAATCCAGCCCTTTGACTGCCTCGCGGTGGTTGTAATCCGCGTCCATCGGGTTGGTGCGGGTGTCGTGCTGGCTCAGAATGTCCAGGTTCAGCGCATCCGGCCACCATTTGGTGACAGAGTTGCCCGTGCCCGTGTTCCCGCCATGCAAGACTGGGCAGCCGCCGGATTGGTGATTGTGGGGATTACCGTCCATTGTAAATCTCCTGAGTATTTACCGAGGGGTTCAGATGTCTTGACTCGTACCTTACGGTTTCGATAATTGGAAATTTGTAATTACTATCGTTGCAATTAATTTTTCCTATGAAGTCACTCACACTTAAACACCTGCGCTACTTCGAAGCGCTTGCCACCCACGGCCACTTTGGCAAAGCCGCGGCGGCCAGCGCGATATCGCAACCCGCGCTTTCCATACAAATCAAAGAGCTGGAGGCCATCATGGGTGGCCCCTTGGTCGAACGCGCAGCGCGCGAGACGCGCCTGACCGCGCTTGGCGAAGATGTCCTAAAACATGGCCGCGAAATCCTGACGCGGGTCGAAGATTTGGGGAATCTTGTGCAATCTTCCGCTGGTCCCTTGTCGGGTCGCATCAGAATCGGGGTCATCCCCACGGTCGCGCCTTACTTGCTGCCATCAATCATCAAGGCACTGTCGCAACGATTCCCACAGCTGACGATCGAGCCCAAAGAGACCATCACCCAAACCCTGATCGGCGAAATTTTGGACTCAAGACTGGATTTTGCCGTTGTCGCTTTGCCAGTATCGGAGCCCAGCCTTCGGGAATTTTCGTTGTTTAACGAAGACTTTCTGCTGGTTCGCCCGGCGCGGGACGCCGGGTTGCCAATGCCAAGTTCGTCACAGCTCAGAACGATGCGGCTGTTGTTGCTGGAAGAAGGGCATTGTTTCAGAGATCAGGCGCTTTCCTTCTGTTCGATCCGCAATATCGAACCGCAGCACATTATGGAGGGCAGTTCTCTGTCCACACTGGTACAGATGGTCGGGGCGGGCATCGGTGTGACGCTGATACCGGAAATGGCCGTGGGGCTGGAAACCCGGTCTGCCGACGTGTCCATCGCCCGCTTTCAGGACACCCCACCAACCCGAACCATCGGCCTGATCTGGCGAAAGACCAACCCGCTGGGTGAAAACCTGCTGAAAATCGGTGCAATTATTCGCAAAACCGCCGAGGAAAACGCGGGAGGCCTAGGGCACGCTGACCCGGAACCAAACGGCTGATCACAATCCGCTTTGGTGATTTGCGCGGCAATTAACCGGAAAACACATCATAAGCCTTCAACGCTTTGGCGCTGTAAGCATAAGACGGCCCGCCGCCCATTTAGGTCGCCATCGCCAAGGCCTCGCACATCTCGTCTCGGGTTGCACCCAGCCGGACAAGGGAACGCACGTGAAACCCTATGCAGCTGTCGCAGCGGGTCGCAATGGCGATGCCAAGGGCCATAAATTCCTTGGTCTTCTCACTTAATGCGCCATTGGTCTTGGCGGCCTTGCCCATGATGCCAAAGCCGCGCACGGTTTCGGGCACTTCCTTCGAAAAAGTTCCGATATTGGCCTCGGTCTCGGCCATGAAAGCTTTCCAGTCCATATCCATTCTCCTTATCCGCGCTCGTCCGCGCCCATGCGACGCTCCAGCCAGCGTACACCCGCACTGATGATCAGAACCAGGATCAGGTATTCAAAGACCAGCAGGGTATATATTTCCAGCGGGCGGTATTCCGTGACCACTAACTCATTCGCGCGCCGGGTCAGTTCCTGCATCCCGATGACGCTGGCGAATGCGCTCATCTTGACGATGTAGATGAACTGGTTTGCCAAGGGCGGCAGAATGCGCCGGATTGCCTGCGGCAGGATCACATAACGCATGGTCTGCACGTAGTTCAGCCCGATGGTCTGCGCCGCTTCGCTTTGACCTCGCGCAATGGATTGAATGCCTGCGCGGTAAATCTCGGCAGTGAAGGCGCTGTCAGAAATCGCCAATGTGATGATCGCACCCCAAAAGGGATCGATGGGGACATTCATGCCCATAGACTTGAACACGATGGGCAAGCCATAAAAGACCCAGAACAGCATTGGCAGCAGGGGAATGGCGCGAATAAATTCAACGTAAACACGGTTAACCAGCCGCCAGCCGCGTTTCTCGGACAATCCCGGCAGGGCCACCAACAATCCGATGACGATCGAAATCGCCGCTGCGATCAGTGAAATCTGGATCGTTGCCCCCATCCCCGAGATCAGAAATTTCACATTGATCCAGCCCGATGCAGTGGTCGGGTCGATCACATACCAACCCCAGGTCTGGGAAGACGAACAGCCTGCCAGCAGCAGCAAAGGTACAATTAGTAGAAGTTTTTTCATCAGCCCTCTCAGTGCTGCAGTATCTGAGACAGGAATTTGCGACAGCGGTCAGACTGAGGGTTGGTGAAGAAATGTTCCGGCTTGCCTTCTTCGACGATTTCACCAGCATCCATGAAGATCATTTTGTCAGCCACTTTCCGGGCAAACCCCATCTCGTGGGTCACGACCACCATGGTCATGCCCTCATTCGCCAGTTCAACCATAACTTCCAACACTTCCGAGATCATCTCGGGGTCCAGCGCCGACGTGGGTTCATCGAACAACAGCACGCGCGATTCCATGCATAAGGATCGTGCAATCGCCACACGTTGCTGCTGACCGCCGGACAACTGCATGGGCTTTTTGTCCGCCTGATCGGGAATATGTACACGATCCAGATAATGGCGCGCTTTTTCCTCCGCGTCCTTCCGGCTCAGGCCGCGCGCTTTGATCGGACCCAAAGTCAGGTTTTCCAAAACGGTCAAATGCGGAAACAGATTGAATTGCTGGAAGACCATCCCGACATCGGACCGGATGGTTGCCGTTGACTTCGCGTCATCCGCCAGGTCAACCCCATCTATCCGAATGATCCCTTTCTGGTGTTTTTCCAACCGGTTGATACATCGAACGACGGTGGACTTGCCTGACCCCGAAGGCCCGCAAATCACCACCTTTTCGCCGCTGCTGACCGTCAGGTTGATGTCCTTGAGAACGTGAAATGTGTCATACCACTTATTCACGCCCACAAGCTCGATTGCGGCGCCTGCCATAAGCTGAACTGCCCCCGTTTTTGCCCCATAGTAATATTTTCTTGAGGTTATCTTTCCCTTTGGACTGAAATCAATGAGGATTGCAATCACAAGGTCGTAACGCCACCAACGGGAGATACCTATGAGCGTTTTTTGGAAAGCCGCGGCGGCTGCCGTGTTGGGGCTTGTATTGTCAGGTTCCGCACAGGCGCAATCTGCGCTGAACGAGATTCTGGATTCCGGCGTGCTCAAGGTTGGCACCACAGGTGACTGGAACCCTATGACACTGCGCGACCCGGCAACCAACAGCTACAAAGGGTACGACATCGACATTATGAATGCACTGGCCGCCGATCTTGGCGTTGAGGTCGAATTTGTCCCCACCGACTGGAAAACACTGGTGAATGGTGTGGTCGCGGGCAAGTACCACCTGACCGGGTCGGCATCGATTTCACCACCGCGCATGAAAGTTGCGGGTTTTTCCGACAGCTATATCTCGGTGGAACTCTTCCCCTACACCACCAAGGAAAAGGCCGACAAATTCGACGGATATGACTCGATCAATCAACCCGGAGTTAAGGTCGCGACGACTTTGGGCACCACGTTTGAAAAACGGGTCCGCGAGTGGTTCCCTGACGCCGAGATCAAGGTGGTCGAGGCCCCAGCCCGCGGTTTTCAGGAAGTTATCGCCGGTCGTGCTGATGTGTTCATCACGTCGAACATCGAAGGATCGACACTAGAGGAGAAATTTCCAGTAGAGCGCGTGAAAAACGCTGGCCCCCGATCACCTTCGCCGATTGCAATGATCCTGCCACAAGGCGACCAGATCTGGATAAATTATGTTAACAACTGGATCGAAGTGAAAAAAGCGGAAGGCTTCTTTGAAGCAAACCGCGATAAATGGGGGCTCTGACGCCTTCAAGGACGTGCGGATACTCTAACGCCCGGTCCTATGGCCCGGGTGTTTTCGTTGGTCATCTGGTTTTTCAGAAAAGAGGATGCAGACACGCAACCTGATGGATTTCATCATCCAGTTCAGGCAATGTTTGCCTGCACTGGTCAGTCGCGAGCCAGCATCGTTGCGCAAAAGCGCACCCTTTCGGGATGTTCATGGGTGACGGCAACTCGCCTTCCAGCTTGATCCGCTCTTTCCGGGCATCCGGGTCGGCACGGGGCGTCGTGGACAGCAACGCCTTGGAGTACGGATGTCGGGGAGCAGCGAACAGCTGCTCTTTCGGACCTTTTTCGACCGCGCGCCCCAGATACATGACAATCACGTCGTCGGCGAAATGCCGGACAACTGACAAGTCATGTGAAATGAACAGGTAGGCCAAGTTCAGCCGTTCCTGAAGATCGACCAGCAGGTTCAAGATCTGCGATTGAATCGACACATCCAGTGCCGAGACAGGTTCATCCAGAACCAGCACCTTGGGGTCCAGCATAAGCGCCCGCGCAATGGCGATCCGCTGGCGCTGCCCACCCGAGAACATATGCGGATAGCGGTCATAATGTTCCGGGCGCAGGCCCACCATCTCGATCATCTTGCGTGCCTGCATTTCACGGTCGGCGGCCGTCATCTGAGGCCGGTTGATGATCAGCGGTTCCTGCAGGATCTGGCCGATGCGCTGACGCGGATTCAACGAGCTATAGGGATCCTGAAAGACGATCTGCACCGTCTCTCGCATCTTGCTCCATTGCGAAGGGGTAATTTCGACCCCGTTTATCGTCAGGCTGCCCGAGGTTGGTTCTTCGATCATTGTGATCAGTCTGGCCAGCGTAGACTTGCCACAGCCTGACTCTCCGACAATGGCCAATGTTTTTCCCGGTTGCAGGTCGAAATCCACCCCCGACAGCGCCTTTACGGTTGCGGGTTTGGACAGCAACCCGCCTTTGACCGTGTAAAACCGGGCCAGGGCGTTGGCCTGAACGATAGGTGTGGTCATACCAGCTCTCCGGCGGCAATCTTTTCAACATAGTGACAGCGCGCTTTGCCAAATGCCTCGGCATGAGGGGTCGGCGGGGTCTGAGCGCAGGTCGCATCGGCAAAGCGGCACCGTGGGCTGAAAAGGCATCCTTTTGGCCGGTCGAATTGCCCCGGGACAACACCTGGAATCGTCGGCAGAATCTTGGACGTTGCCCGCTCCGGCAAAGCACTTAGCAGGGCCGTGGTATAGGGATGACGCGGCGTTCGAAACAAATCCCTGACAGGCTGTTCTTCAACCTTTTGCCCGGCATATTGCACCTGAACCCGCTCGGCGGTTTCCGCCACGACACCCATGTCATGGGTGATCAGAACCAGACCCATGCCATGCTCATTACGCAACCGGATCAACAGATCCAGAATCTGCGCCTGAATGGTCACGTCCAGCGCCGTGGTCGGTTCATCCGCGATCAGCAGCTTGGGGTTGCAGGCAATGGCCATCGCGATCACAACCCGTTGGTTCATGCCCCCTGACATCTGATGCGGAAAGGAATTCAGGCGGCTTTCAGGCGCGGGAATGCCAACCTGATCGAACAATTCGACCGCACGCTCGTGACGCTCTTTTCGGTTCAGGCCAAGGTGGATGCGCAATGCCTCTTTGATCTGAAACCCGACAGTAAAACAGGGGTTCAGCGAGGACATCGGTTCCTGAAAGATCATCGCCATGTCCTTACCAATGATCTTGCGCCGTTCGCGGGCCGAGATACCGGACAGGTCACGGCCCTCAAAGCTCATCTCATCAGCGGTGATCGTGGCGGTCCAGGGCAGCAAGCCCATCAGTGCCAGCATCGACACGGACTTGCCCGAACCGCTTTCGCCGACGATGGCCAGCAATTCGCCTTTGTCGACCGACAGATCGACACCGTCCACGGCGCGGAAACTACCCGAAGATGTGGCGAACTCAACAGTCAGATTACGGATCTGCAAAAGGCTCATGCGATCAGCTCCGTTTCAGTTTCGGGTCCAGCGCATCCCGCAACCCGTCACCCATCAGATTGATGGCAAGCACGGTGACCAGAATCGCGAGACCGGGGAAGGTTACAACCCACCATGCGCGCAGGATGAACTCGCGCGCTTCAGCCAGCATGGTGCCCCATTCTGGTGTGGGGGGCTGCGCGCCCATGCCCAGAAACCCAAGGGCCGCCGCGTCCAGAATGGCAGTCGAAAAAGACAGGGCCGCCTGAACGATGATTGGCGCCAGACAGTTGGGCAATACCGTGATGAACATCAGCCGCGACTTGCCAGCACCGGCCACACGAGCCGAGGTCACATAGTCTTTCTGCCGTTCCGCCAGAACCGACGCGCGGGTCAGGCGCACGTAATGCGGTTGAAATACGATGGCGATAGCAATCATCGCATTGGTCAGTGATGGGCCCAGAATGGCGACCAGAACAAGGGCGAGCAGCAGAGACGGGAAAGCCAGGACGATGTCCATCACCCGCATAATCAACGTATCAACCCATTTGGGCGCAAAACCCGACAGAAGGCCGACCATTACGCCGCCCGTTACGGCAACACAGACCACAACGATCCCCACAAAGAAGGAATAGCGTGAACCCATGATCAGCCGCGACAGCATATCCCTGCCCAATGGATCGGTGCCCAACGGGAAGGCCCAGCTTCCGCCTTCCTGCCAGACAGGGGGTTGCAGGATATGGTCCCGGAACTGTTCGGTCGGATCATAGGGGGCCAACAAAGGGGCAAAGGCCGCACAGAACACAAAGGCGGCAAAAACCCACAACCCGATCACGGCACCGCGGTTTTCGCTGAAATAGTACCAGAACTCTCGCAGTGCGCTGGGACGATTTTCGGCCATTGGTTGGTTCGACGAAAGCTCGGTCATCATCGTCTCCGGATTTTGGGGTTGATGATGCCGTACAAAACATCGACCAGCAGGTTCACCAGCATCACGATCACCGCGATCATCAGCAAACCCCCTTGCACCACCGGGTAATCCCTGCGGAAAATACTGTCGACCATCCACTTGCCGATGCCCGGCCAGCTGAAGATGGTTTCAGTAAGAATTGCCCCCGCCAGCAACGTACCAACCGACAACCCGATCACCGTGACAACCGGTATCAGCGCGTTACGTAGCGCATGCAGCCCGTTTACCCGGGTCGGCGACAACCCTTTGGCACGCGCGGTGCGGATGTAATCCTCGCCCAGAACCTCCAGCATCGCCGACCGGGTCTGACGCGCGATCACGGCCAGCGGAATAGTACCCAGCACAATCGTCGGAAGGATCAGATGACGAACGGCCGACCCGAATGCGCCTTCCTGCCCGGACAAAAGACTGTCGATCAGCATAAAGCCAGTGACACTTGGGAAGTAATAAAGCAGGTCGATCCGGCCGGACACCGGTGTCCAGCCAAGATTGCCCGAAAACACGATAATCAGCAGCAGCGCCCACCAGAAGATGGGCATCGAATATCCGACCAATGCCGAAGACATCAGTGCCCTGTCAAAAAACTTCCCCCGGTTTACCGCCGCAATCACACCGGCAGGCAGACCCAATGCGATGGCGAAGATCATGGCGCAGAGCGAAAGTTCCATTGTCGCGGGGAACAGCGAAAAGAACTCCTCCCAGACCGGTTTTTTGGTGACAAAGCTTTCGCCGAGATCGCCCTGCAAAACTCCGGCAAGGTATTCCCAGTATTGCTGCAACACCGGTTTGTCGAAACCCAGCTTTTCTACCATTTCCTGGTAGCGTTCTTCAGTCATACCGCGCTCGCCGGCCATAACGATGATCGGATCACCCGGTAGCACCCGGATAAACATGAATGAAATCAACGTCACGCCCAGAAAGGTCGGGACGAACAGGCCAATGCGGGTGAGTAAGTAACCAAACATCAGCGACCTATGATTGTAAGCTCTTTGGGGAAATGGGTCAGCGACCGGCAGCCATCCTCAGTGACAAGCACATCATCTTCGATGCGAACGCCAAAACTTTCGAGCGCATACAGACCTGGTTCATTCGTCCAGACCATACCCGGCAGGATTTTCTGATGATTCCCACGCATGATATAAGGTGCCTCATGCACATCCCGACCCAACCCGTGACCCGTTTTGGTGCGAATACGATCCGCAAATGGCGAGGCCTCGAGCACGCTTATGACCGCATCGTCGATGTCATGGGCCGTTACACCCGGGCGGCAGGCTTCGAACCCGGCTTTGTTGGCGCGCAGAACGGCATCGTAGACTTCCCTGCCCTCGTCTGACACGTCCTGAACAAAGAAGGTTCGCGTAATATCGGCGGCGAAACCATCTTTGCGGGCACCGAAATCGAACAGTAACGCGTCGCCTGCCCTGATCTGGTAGTCGTTGCGCGCTTTCCCATGCGGCCGTGCCGAATTGTCGCCAGCCACCACGATGGGCGAAAACGCCAGTGACTCGGCCCCTTCTGCAAACAGCGCCTGTATCAGGGCTTGCTCGATCTGTTTTTCGGTCTGGCCGACACGCACATCTGCAACCACACGACCCAGAGCACGTTCCGAGATATCGATGGCCGCCTGCATCGCAGCAATGTCTTCATCGGTCTTGATTATGCGCAGGCCCGAGATTTCGTGTTCACCGTCGACGATCCGTAAGTCCGGCAAAGCACGGGTAAACGCCGCAGAGACGAAAACCCGCATCACCTGACCTTCCACCGCAAGCGAGCGGATCGGCATTTGTGCGGCCAATGCGGTAAACGCATCGTCATAACCGGTCTGATCGCGCCAATCGAAAACAGCGCCCTCGAACCCGACAAGATCCCATGAGGCCAGTTCCAGATTGGGCACAATCGCCGCGGCCTGTCCCTCAGGCGGGACAACGACCACGAAGGGCCGTTCGTGGCTCATGAAAGCTTTTCCCAAAGCGCGGGTGAAATTCGGGCCAGGTACAAGAGCAACAGCGTCGACTGACATGTCCCGTGCCAGTTGACGATATTCAGACAGATCCGGCATTCAGGCCGACCTCCTCAATAAGAAAGCCGGAGCCGCCAAACAGGCGGCTCCGGTGAGTGAGTGGTGGCTTACTCGACGCTCACACCATAGAAGATGTGGCCGCCCAGCGGGTGCACTTTGTAGCCTTGCACCTTGTTGCTCATCGGCATGAATACAACCGAGTGAGCAATGGTTGCCCATGGGGCCTGCTCTTTAAACACGACCTGAGCTTCTTCATACAGTTTGGTCCGCTCGGCCTGATCGGTGCTTTGCTTGGCTTTCAGGATCAGATCCTCGAACGGCTGGTGGCACCATTGCGCGCGGTTCGATGCTTCGACACCGTCACAGCCCAGCAGAACGGCTAGGAAGTTGTCCGGATCGCCGTTATCCCCGGTCCAGCCCAGCAGAACAGCACCGTCGCGGTTCAGTTCTTTCGAGCGTGACAGGTATTCGCCCCATTCGTACGAGACGATTTCGACGCCCACACCAACCTTGGCAAAATCGGCCTGAATCAGCTCGGCCATGCGGCGGGCATTAGGGTTATAGGGGCGCTGAACCGGCATCGCCCAGACCTTCATCGACAGGTCCGAGACGCCTTCGGCCTCAAGCATGGCCTTGGCCGCTTCGGGATCATATGGATCGTCCGCGATGGCGTCGTTATAGCCCCACATGGTTGGCGGGATCGGGTTCTTGGCAGCCTGGCCCGAGCCCTGGAAAACCACGTCGATGATCGCCTGCTTGTCGATCGCCATGTTCAACGCCTTGCGAACCTTGGGGTTGTCGAACGGCGCCATCGTGGTGTTGTAGGCAAGATACCCGACGTTCAGCCCTTCCTGCTCCATCATGTTGATGTCTGCATCATCCTTCATCGCCTGAATGTCAGCCGGGTTCGGGTAAGGCATCACATGGCACTCGCCAGCTTTCAGCTTCTGGTAGCGAACAGACGCGTCCGGCGTAATGGCAAAGATCAGGTTTTCGACCTGCGCCGGTTCCTTCCAATAATCGCCATTGGCGGCATAGCGGATCACCGCGTCTTTCTGGTAGGCCACGAACGAGAAAGGCCCGGTCCCGATGGGTGCGGTATTCAGTTTCTCAGGCGTGCCGGCAGCCATCATGGCATCGCCATATTCGGCTGACATGATCGATGCAAAATCCATCGCCATATTCGCAACAAAAGGTGCCTCTGGCTTGGACAGGGTGAACTTCACCGTGTAGTCATCAATCTTTTCGATAGAAGAGACCAGATCCGGCATCCCCATACCCTGGAAGTATTCCCACGTGCCGCCAGACACTTGGTTATAGGGGTGGTTCTCGTCCTTTTGGCGCATGAACGAGAAGATTACGTCATCGGCGTTGAAATCGCGGGTCGGGGTGAATTCATCATTCGAATGGAATTTGACACCCTGGCGCAGCTTGAAGGTGTATTCCAGGCCATCATCACTGGCCTCGACACTTTCAGCCAGGCCGGGGATCACGTTGGTTGTACCGGTTTCGAATTCCAGCAACCGGTTATAAATAGGATGCGACGAGGCATCAAAGGTTGTTCCTGCGGTAAACAGTGCAGGGTCAAACCCCTCGGGTGAACCTTCGGAACAATACACCAGGGTATTCGCCTGTGCCACGGCACCCGACAGGGCTATTGCCGTGGTTGCGGCCAGAAGATTGAGTTTCATGATTTTCTCCCAGAAATGGACTTGGCAAGACAATCGCATGGCTCTTTGTCGTCAGAGCGTTCAGTGACAATACAGGTCGTTGCGATATCCCTGACAAATGTATCCAAAATACAAAACCTGTTGTCAACCGGCTCTGTCACTGACTTTCGTGAATGATGCCCCGTTGACAGGGTGTGTCATGAACCTGACAGCGCCCTGCCCCTAGGAAATCGCGAAGGGCGACACTAACATTTCACAGGTTCCGGCAGTTTGGCCACAGATATCGACTCTCGTTGACCCAAAGTCATTTTGGTAAGAATGGATAGCTATCTCTGACCGGTAGCTGAGGAAGTATCCTTGCGCATATCGCGAATGCAATCGTAACCCAGCCAGAATAAGACTGTCAGTGTGACCAGAAATACGTAAGGAAGCAGCGAGATATGCATAACCAACACGCCATAGAACATGGCGGCGTATGCGGCGATTTGGACTATCACCAACACACCCCACGCAACCATTCCCCAAAGATTGCGCGCATTCCCCTGACCGGTCGAGTTGCGCAGGCTCTGACACTCTGACTCGTCCACCACGGGGGACGCGGCACGCGTTGAATTGAGAGTGCTGTTGGTGTCGAGCGCGCTGGATCGACATGTATCGAAACAAGGGGCCGCCTCTCGACAGGCGGGCACAGTGTGTAACATTGGTTGAGTCCTTGGACATCTGGGGTTTGGCAGCGAGCCTTCACTGTGCCTCAGGACAACTACCTCCCGCACCATGCCACCCACGAAATCAGGCGCCACCGTTGCCATCTTGCAATCATATCCAGCGGAGAAATGCCGATCCTCGCTCTGGCGCAGCATAAAACCGCACACATAGCCGAGAGACCCGTGAATACCGCGATCAGATGAGGTCTGAAGAGCTATTTCGTGACCCTCGGTGACTCATGGCTTTTGGCGCGGTTCCGGAAGCGCGCTATCCGCCGAACAGGGACCTTCGCGTGCTTCCAGCGCTCTATTCTACGGCGTCCTTCGATGCTGAGTGCGACTACTCTGTTCCCATACCGGGATCGTCCCATCAGATAATCCATTGGTTTCTAACAGGAGTCGCGGTTCAGGTATCGCTCACAAGTTCATTTGTGTACAAATTGGTAAGATTGCGCTCAAGTACATGTCAGATTCAGCCTCCGAGGATGCCATGCCAATTGAACACGCCCCCTTCAGCCAGGCGGAATATGACCGTAGGATCGCCAGGACCCGAAGCGCTATGGAAAAAGCGGGGTTAGAGCTGCTGTTTGTCACCGACCCTTCGAACCAGGCTTGGCTGACTGGCTATGATGGTTGGTCCTTTTATGTGCATCAGGGCGTATTGCTCGGCATGGAAGGTGAGCCGATTTGGTGGGGACGCCAGATGGATGCATTGGGTGGGTTGCGCACTTGCTGGATGTCCAAGGACAACATTCGCGGCTATGCAGACCACTACGTTCAATCAACCGTACGCCATCCCATGCAGGATCTGGCAGGCCACATTCGCGCGCTCGGGCTGGGTACAACCCGCATCGGCGTTGAGATGGAGAACTATTACTATTCCGCAAAGGCACACGAGGTTTTGGGCACGGAATTGCCCGAAGCGACGCTGGTGGATGCGACGGCACTGGTAAACTGGCAGCGTCTAATCAAGTCGGAAGAAGAAATTGTCTTTATTCGCAAGGCGGCCCGGATTTCGGAAAAAGTAATCCAAACGGCCATTGATCGCGCTGCAGTGGGAGTGCGCAAGAACGACCTTGTCGCAGATATCTTTCATGCCGGGATTACCGGGGTTGAGGATGATTGGGGGGATTACCCAGCCATTGTCCCTTTGACACCCTCAGGGCTGGATGCCACAGCCGCGCACCTGACATGGAATGGCGCACCGATGAAGAAGGGTGAAGCAACATTTTTCGAACTGTCAGGCTGCTATCGGCGCTACCACGCTCCGCTTTGCCGCACGGTTTATCTTGGCACTCCGCCGCCGGAAATGCGGGACGCGGAACACGCACAGATCGAAGGGGTAGCTGCGGGTCTAGAGGCTGCCCGGGCTGGCAATCGGACCAGCGACATTGCAAACGCTTTTCTTAAGGTTCTTGCCCGTCACGGAATCGAACGGGAGGGGCGCATGGGATACCCTATCGGTTTGAGCTATCCGCCAGATTGGGGCGAACGGACAGCGTCGATCCGCGCCGAAGACGAGACCATTCTGCAACCGGGCATGGTTTTCCATTTCATGCCTGCGTTGTGGATGGACAGCTGGGGCCTTGAGACCACGGAAACCATTCTTATCACTGAAAACGGCCCCGCCGAAGCCCTATGCAATATCGAGCGAAAGCTCTTTGTGAAAGACTAAGCCTTGAGCACCCTCGAAGACGCCAAGACCCTGCTGGGCGAACTGATCAGCTTCCCCACGGTTTCGTCAGACAGTAACCTGGACATGATCAAGCACCTCGCGGACCGGTTGAGCGATTGCGGTGCAGAGGTGGAAATATGGCATGACGAAACCGGCACCAAAGCCAATCTTTTTGCCTCATTGGGCCCCAAGCGCGACGGTGGTATCGTCCTATCAGGCCATTCCGATGTGGTGCCTGTTACGGATCAGGACTGGTCCTCGGACCCATTCGTGATGGAGGAGCGGGACGGCAAGTGGTTTGGTCGCGGCACCTGCGATATGAAAGGGTTTATCGCGGCGGCAGTCGTCATGGCCCCGTATTACGCAAAGCTGGATCTTCAGCGCCCATTGCATTTCGCCTTTACATATGATGAAGAAATCGGCTGTTTTGGCGCGCAGGCTTTGGCCAAGACCCTGCGGAAGAAAGCGATCAAACCCGCTGTGGTCATCATTGGCGAGCCCACCTCGATGCGCATCATCGAGGGCCATAAGGGCTGCTATGAATATACAGCGCATTTTACCGGGTTCGAAGGCCATGGCTCGGCCCCCGAGCGCGGTGTAAACGCCGTCGAATACGCGGTGCAATACGTCTCGAAACTGTTGACGCTGAAGGCTGATTTGCAAGGGAGAGCACCGGCAAACAGCCCGTTCGACCCACCATGGACGACAATAAATACCGGTACGTTGGTGGGCGGGGTGGCCCATAATGTGATCCCCGGTAAGGCGCGGGTCGATTGGGAGATGCGACCAGTGCAAAAGGCGGATGCGGATTACGTCAAAGACGAACTGCACCGGTTTTGCGCGCAAACCCTGATCCCGGCAATGCAGGCTATTCACCCCGATGCTGGTATCAAGACCGAAATTATCGGTGAGGTCGACGGGCTAGAACCAATGGACGACAACGAGGCGCGTGACCTTGTGATGGAACTGACAGGGGCAAACGGAGCCGACGTTGTACCCTTCGGTACCGAGGCCGGGATATTCCAGCAGTTGGGGATGAACGTCGTTGTCTGCGGTCCCGGATCAATCGATCAGGCGCATAAACCGGATGAATACGTCTCGGTCGAACAGATGGCCCAGTGCCTTGATATGCTTCGGCGGTTATCTTCGAAGCTGGAGTAGATGATGACCTTGGTCCGCGCGGTATCGATATTCTGGCTGGGTGCACCGGTCTGTTCGTGCTGTTCTGGGCGGGTGGCTACAGTTTTGCCAAGATGGGGCTGCCCTATGTGGAACCGATGACCATGCTTGCGATCCGTTATGGTCTGGCTGTTCTGTGTCTTCTGCCGCTGCTGGCGGTGTTCCGCCCTGCCCTGCCGCGTGATCACTCGAAATGACCCGGTACCGGCTAGCACAGTGCAATACTCATTCTTTTTTGTCGTGATATTTCCCATCACCATGACCAGCGAAACGATAGAAACCACCTGAACCGAGATCACAACCGTCAGGAAAGCGCATTCACATAGCTTTTGATCGTCGACCGGCATCCGTGCTGCCAGATCCGTGGCAACCAGCGTGTGAAGGATTCTGCGAACTGCGTTTCACGGCCAGTACTTCCGTACAGGTTTGCTACCTCAAGCCACTTTTCGGGCCGTCCCCTGGCGGCAAGGGCCGCACTCTGCAATTCGCTCCAGATGGGATCATTGGACGCAATCTCTGATCCATCCTCACGCAGACCGGCGCACATACGGCACCAGAAAGCTTCAACCAGCGCCAGCCCAGTAACAGATGTACCCGAGGCCAGAGCATCGCGAATGGACGGAAGCAAGAAACCGGGGTGGCGTGCAGACCCATCAAAGGCCACGCGTCGCGTGGTATCGTGAATAGCCGTATTCGAAAATCTGCGTTTAACCAGATCCAGATACTGTTCCGGTGTCATCCTAGGAACCGCACTGGCATGAGGAAGAATTTCTTCGGTCTGGACTTTCAGGAAGAATGCCGAAATTTCCCGGTCGTTCATGCAGTCCGAGATTGTGGGGATGTTCAGAACCTCGCCCACATTCGCCAGAATCTGGTGCCCGCCATTCAGAATACGCAGTTTCAGTGTTTCATATGCGTGTACGTCCTTGGTGATCGTAACGCCGACATTCTCCAACATTGGCCGCCCGGCGCAGAAATCATCCTCAATCACCCATTGGCGGAAATTCTCGTGTGACACCGGAACGCAGTCTTCAATTCCTAGGGCTCGAGCCTGCGACCGAACTTGATCAGAGGTGGCGGGAACAATGCAATCCACCATTGAATTCGGAAACGCCCCGTTCTGATCGATCCAATCCGCAAGATCAGGGTCCGTCCGGCGCGCCAGTTCAACAACACAGTTGCGCAAGATAGTACCGTTGCCCTGAAGGTTGTCACAACTTAATGCCGTAAAGGGCAGATGCCCGGCGGCACGGCGGTTGCCAAGTGCCGCCACAATGGCACCAAAGACCGTGCGAGGCTGTTGCGGGTTTTGCACGTCGTGTCGAATATCATCGTGATCCACGTCGAAAACACCCGACTTGGCATCCAGAAAATAGCCACCTTCCGTTACGGTAAGGGACACGATCCGAATGGCGGGATCGGACATTTTCCGGATCAGAGGCGCATTTTCGGGTTCAATGGGCAGATAGTCCATCAACGGACCGATGACTTCGGCCGAAACACCGGACGGGTCAAGCTCGATCAAAGTTGTCAGACAGTCCTGCCCAATCAGCTTTTCGCGCATGTCCGCGTCATAAGCCCGAACGCCCGCCCCGATGATCGCCCAGTCCAGGGCCTGCCCTTTTTGCATCAGCCTGTGGATGTACCACGCCTGATGCGCACGGTGAAAATTCCCAAGCCCAATATGAACAATTCCAGGGGTCAGGTCTTCACGCCGGTATCCGGGTATTTTGACATCCGCAGGAAGCGATCCGAGGCGTTCGAGGCACAGCTCTACCGGTGTTATGTCCGCCAAAGGGGTCATCAGCTCATCCAGTTTCCGCCATCGACATTGTAAGTCTGGGCCACGATGTATTCCGCTTCATCAGACGCCAAAAACACCGCCATCCCGGTTAAATCCTCGGCCCGTCCCATACGGCCGAACGGTACCGCTGATGCAACTTCACGCTTCTTCTGCCCCGGTTTTTTATTTTCGTACTTCGCAAAGAAGGCGTCGACGCCGTCCCAATGCTCTCCATCAACAACACCGGGTGAGATCGCATTCACATTTATCCCGTGAGCGATCAGATTGAGCCCCGCTGACTGCGTCAAAGATATTACGGCAGCCTTGCTGGCGCAGTAAACGGCGACCAAAGGTTCGCCACGCCGACCAGCCTGTGAGGCCAGATTTATGATCCGGCCTTTGACATTGGCGTCGATCATGTGCCGCGCAACGGTCTGCATTGTAAACAAGGTGCCCGAAACATTGATATCAAAAACGCGCTGGTAATCGGAGCGGTCGATTTCGATGATTGGCGCTGCTGAGAAAACGGCAGCATTGTTGATCAGAATGTCAATCTGGCCGAACTGATCCACTGCGCGCGCAACAGCAATGTCGATGCTGTCCTGATCAACAACATTCATTTCGACCGCCATTGCAGCGTCACCGATTTCCGAGGCTGCGGATTGCGCCCGCGCGAAATCTATGTCGGCAATGGCCACACGCGCACCTTCGGCGACGTAAGCTTTTGCGAAGGCCAGCCCGATTCCACGCGCAGCACCAGTGATAAGCGCGGTTTTTCCGTCCAGTCGCTTCATTCGATCCGCAGCCCTTGCGCGTCAAAACGATGAAGCACGTCGGCACGTGGTGTCAGGTAGATGCGGTCGCCATGCCTAAATCCAACCTCTCCGTCTGCTCGCACCGTGATTGTTTCCGCCAGACCGGTTTCATGTATGTGGAAAAACGTATCTGATCCAAGATGCTCGGACACGCCTACAACACCGCTCCAGGTTCCGTCGCTCTCGGACACAGCAATATGTTCGGGGCGGATGCCGATTGTATGTGCGCCGTGTTTTGCAGCTTCTTCGCCTTCGATAAAGTTCATCCTGGGCGAACCGATGAACCCGGCGACAAAAAGGTTTCGTGGCGTACGATACAGGTCCAGCGGGCTTCCGACCTGCTCGATCACACCAGCCTGAAGCACGACGATCTTGTCGGCCATCGTCATTGCTTCAACCTGATCATGGGTCACATAGATCATGGTGGTCGCCAGCCGTTCGTGCAACTCGCTGATCTCCAACCGCATGCCAACGCGCAGCGCAGCGTCCAGGTTGGACAGCGGCTCATCGAACAAGAACGCTGCGGGTTCACGGACAATGGCACGCCCGATAGCGACGCGCTGACGCTGGCCACCGGACAGCTGGCCGGGGCGGCGATCCAGATAGTCGGTCAGGTTCAGAACCTGCGCGGCCCCTTTCACACGTTTGTCGATTTCGGCCTGATCCAGTTTTGCCATGCGCAAGGGAAAGGCGATGTTCTTGCGAACGGACATGTGCGGATACAAGGCATAGGACTGGAACACCATCGCCAGACCGCGTTTTGCGGGTGGTACGTTTGTCGCGTCGGCCCCGTCAATGTCGATGGAACCTGACGTGATGTCCTCCAACCCCGCAATCAGACGCAGCAAAGTGGACTTGCCGCAACCCGATGGCCCGACGAACACCGTGAACTCTCCGTCTTCGATGGTCAGATCCAGTGGCGGGATAACCTGCACGTCGCCAAAGCTTTTGGTCACGGACCTGAGTTGAATACGTCCCATGATAAGTTTTCCTTATTTCACAGCGCCAAAAGTCAGGCCGCGGACAAGTTGTTTCTGGCTAAACCAGCCAAGGATCAGGATCGGTGCAATCGCCATTGTCGAAGCCGCGCTGAGCTTGGCAAAGAACAGGCCCTCGGGGCTGGAATAGCTGGCGATAAATGCGGTCAGCGGGGCCGCGTCAACGGCTGTCAGGTTGAGGGTCCAGAACGCCTCGTTCCAGGCAAGAATGAAGTTCAGCAAAACAGTCGAAGCGATGCCCGGTACAGCCATGGGTGTCAGGATGTGCAGGATTTCCTCTTTCAGTGTCGCCCCGTCCATCCGTGCGGCTTCAAGGATTTCACCGGGAATTTCACGGAAGTAGGTGTAGAGCATCCAGACGATGATCGGCAAGTTGATCAGCATCAACACGACGACCAGTCCACCTCGTGTATCAAGCAGCCCCAGACGGATGAACAGCAGGTAGATCGGGTAAAGGACACCGACTGCCGGCAACATCTTGGTAGAGAGCATCCAAAGCAGAATGTCCTTTGTTCGTTTCGAAGGAACGAACGCCATTGCCCATGCTGCCGGTACGGCAATGATCACACCCAACAGGGTTGACCCACCTGCAATGATGACCGAGTTCCAAAGGAAACGCATGTAATTCGAGCGTTCCTGTACGACAGCATAGTTCTCAAGCGTCCAGTCAAAGTTCAGGAACAGTGGCGGGCTCGCAATGGCCTGCGCTTCGGTTTTGAAGCTGGTCAGGATCGTCCAGAGGATCGGGAAAAAGATCAGCAGACCGACGGCCCAAGCCAGGGCTGTGTTCAGCGACTTGCGTTGGATTGTGACGGAGCGGGCCATGGTTTTATCTCCTCACGCGTCCAGGTTCTTGCCGACAATGCGCATCAGGAAGACCGCAACGATATTGGCGAGAATGATTGCATAGACACCTCCGGCTGATCCGAGACCGATATTCTGGCTTTCCAAAACGCGCTGGAAGATCAGGTAGGTGAGTGTACGGGTGCCGAACGCGCCACCTGTGGTGACGAAAATCTCGGCAAAGATCGAAAGCAGAAAGATTGTCTGGATCAGGATTACGATTGTGATTGCACGGCTCAGGTGCGGCAGAATGATGTGGTAGAACCGCTTGAGCGGCGGCGCACCGTCCATTTCAGCAGCTTCCAGTTGCTCACTGTCCAGCGACTGGATTGCGGTCAAAAGGATCAGTGTCGCAAATGGCAGCCATTGCCACGACACAATCATGACAATTGAGGTCATTGAAGCTTCGGACAACCACGAGACCGGTTCAGCCCCGAAAAAGCGCCACAGATGGGCCAGCAACCCGTTGACCGGGTCCATGAACATGTTTTTCCAGACCAGAGCCGAAACGGTCGGCATAACGAAGAATGGCGCAATGACTAGGATGCGCACCACCCCCTGGCCCCACATCGGTTGATCTAAAAGCATCGCCAGCAGGATGCCCAGAATGACCGTAATCGCCAACACGCCGAGAACAATGACAAGCGTTGCCTGAACGGCGGGCCAGAACGAACTGGACGAAACAAATCGGATATAGTTGTCGAAACCCACCCATCCGAGATCACCGCCCCGCAGGGGAAGATACTTCTTGAAGGAAAAATACAGGGTCATCGTCAGCGGCACGAGCATCCAGCCAAGCAGCAGCACCACTGCGGGTGCCATCATCAGGCGTGCAACTGATCTGGAATGTTGAGTTGCCATTGCGCAAGACCTCTCTGTTCAGGCGTAAGACAGCCTGCGAGAAAAACACGAATTGTGGAAGTGGGAGCAGGGGACAGAAGATCTGCCCCCCGCTGGGAAGGTTGCCTCAGTACCCTGCGGCTTCCATCTCTTCTGCTGTGAAGGCCTGCGCTTTGGCAAGCGCCTCATCCACTGATTGCTGCCCGGCATAAACGGCCGAGAATTCCTGACTTACCTGTGTGGCAATCCCTGCAAATTCCGGAATGGCCACGAATTGGACACCGGTATAGGGCGTCGGCTGCACACAGCAATTCTGCGGGTCAGCCTTCAGGATCGATTCCAGAGTCATTTTTGCGAATGGGACTGCCTTGTAGTTGTCATTCTCATAAAGCGAGGTCCGCGCGCCCGGAGGCACATTGGCCCACCCTTCGTTTTCAGCCACCAGCTCGATGTAGTCTTTCGAGGTTGCCCATTCGATGAACTGCTTGGCCGCATCTTCCCGCTGAGTTCCCGCCGGGATCGCCAGCGCCCAAGCCCAAAGCCAATTGGCGTGCTTGTCGACGCCTTCCGAATTTGGTGCAAGTGCGAAGCCAACTTTGTCAGCTACGGTTGAGTCTTCCGGATTTGTCACAAAAGACGCGGCAACGGTGGCGTCAATCCACATGCCGCACTTGCCTTGCTGGAACAAAGACAGGTTCTCGTTGAAACCGTTAGTGGCATAGCCAGCCGGGCCGGATTCACTCATCATTTCGACGAAGAACGTCAGCGCCTCTTTCCACTCGGGCTGATCGAACTGGGGCTTCCAGTTTTCATCAAACCAGCGCGCACCGAAGGAATTGCCGGTTACGGTGATAAAGGCACCACCTTCACCCCAGCCCGCCTTACCGCGCAGGCAGATGCCGTTGATGTCGTTGTCGCGATCAGTCATGGCAGCCGCAGCTTCACGGATGAATTGCCATGTTGGTGCTTCTGGCATTTCCAGACCGGCCTTTTCCATCAGGTCGGTGCGGTACATGATCATCGAGCTTTCGCCATAAAAAGGCGCAGCATAAAGCGTGCCATCATGGCTCAACCCGCCTGCCATCGCAGGCAGCAGATCACCAACATCATATTCATCGGACAAACCGTCCAGCGGTACCAGCCAGCCGTTCGCACCCCAGATCGGGGTTTCGTACATGCCGATGGTCATGATGTCGAACTGACCGCCTTTGGTGGTGATGTCGGTCGTGACGCGCTGACGCAAAACGTTTTCTTCCAACGTCACCCATTCGACATCAATGCCTGTCGCATTGGTGAAGTTGTCTGTGTAGCCCTGCATCCGGATCATGTCGCCATTGTTGACGGTCGCGATCGTGATGGTTTCCGCTTGGGCTGCTGCCGTAACGACGAAAGTCAACGTAGTCGCCGCACGAAGTGCGTTCTTCAAATACATCCCTGTCCTCCCTGAGCTTGGATGCTGTACAGAGACCCTAGTTTATAAATTGTCGCGGCGTCAATAATAACTTTACGCGCGTTAAGTTTTAATTCACGCAGATTCTCTTAAAACAAGCCGTGCCGGAAACAGAGTTTCCGTCCGATCGTCAAATTTTCCCCCGCTTTCAATGAGTTCAAACAAGGTATCCACACTGCGCCCAGCCACGTTGTCATAATCATGCGCAGCTGTTGTCAGCGATGGGCACGTAAATTTTGCAAAGGGGTGGTCGTCATTTGATGCGACGCGGAGTGAGCAATCTTCCTTTCGCCCAACCCGAATCCCCTGCTCATAACAGGCTGCCAGAAATCCGATCGCAAGGCGGTCATTGCTGCACAAAACCGAGTTCGTCCTGAGAGCGCCTTTCTCCAACACTCTCAAAGCACCTTGATGCCCAATCTCTTCAAACGCCCAGCCTTCGCCATCAATTTTAATGACATGGGGCTCGAACCCCAGACGCTCCATAACTTCAATATATGCCTTGCGTCGCTTGTTGGCGTTTGGGTTTGCTGGCGTGCGCATTTCAAAGAAAGACGGAGGTTCACCCGTCCGGGTCATGTATTCCACGGTTTGGGACACAAAACTGAAATTGTCCGACCCTATAAAGGCTGCACCCAAACCTTCGAGGTTGCTGTCAAACAGAACCGTTGGCACCTCGGCGCAAAATTTCTCGATGTGAGCGCGGTCCGACCCGCGACCCAAAGGGGCAAACAGCACTCCGGCCGGCTTGAGCGACCGCAGGCTGTCGAGTATTTCGTTCTCGAGTTCCTGCTCACCGTGCGAGCTGAATAGAGATGGACGATACCCGGCGGCAATACAGCTCTGCTCAAGGTATCTGGCCATCTCGGCAAAAAACGGATCGGCTAGATAGGGAACAACGATGCCGATATTCTTGGTCAGCTTTCGATTCTGGTTCACCGCATAGATATTCGGACGGTAATCGAACTTTTCCAAAGCTTCTTCGATACGCGCCCGCGTAGAGGAACGAACGCTTTCCGGGTCGTGGAAATATTTGGAAACCGTTGGCCGAGAAATCCCGCTGAGGGCCGCAAACTCCTCCATATTTCTTATTTTTGCCATACCTACCCGCTTACGGAATTCTTTTGCTTTGACCTTACATTTTCTTTACGCGCGGCAATAAATCAATAGGCTGCCGTATCCGCGCGAACGGTAAGACGCGTGACGCCAACGCCGAACAGCCGAAAACCTCCTGATCAAGTCGCGGTGTTTTGGACTTGAGCCCAATATATCGACCCCCAGCGCAACCACCTTGGTCGTCAGGTCTGTTCAGGCTCATTTTGCTTCCCGGCAGTACCTTCTGCGACGTCCTTGTAGTCGTCATGAATGCCGTAAGAAGCGAAACCGGATAGCGTTTCAGAAATCTGTTCATCGGTCAGGATTACCGGACCGAGGGCCAAGGAAAGGTAATATTGCCGGGCAATGGTTTCCAGCTCAACCGCGCGCCACATGGCCTTGTCCAGGTCCTCACCCATGGCAATGGACCCATGATTGCCAAGCAAACAGGCGGTTCGGTCTTGCAGCGCTTCGATCGCCAGCTCCGACAGCTCGGGCGTTCCAAAGCGCGCATAGGGTGCGCAGCGAACATTAGTACCACCGAAGGCCGCGACCATGTAATGCGCTGCCGGGATCTCTTTGTGTGCAATCGCCAGCGCCGTGCAATAGGTCGGATGTGCATGGACAACAGCGCCCATATCGGGGCGGGTCTTGAGGATGTCGAAGTGGAACCGCCATTCGGTCGAAGGTTTGAGCGGGCCATCCCAACTCCCATAGTCTCCATCAAATGGCATTGAGACGATCATCTCGGGGGTCAGCTTGTCATATGGCGTCGCCGAAGGTGTGATCAGAATCCGGTTCTCGTATCGGGCCGAGATATTGCCGGATGTTCCCTGGCTAAGACCACTGGAATTCAGAAAAAGGCATTTCTCGATAATCGCCTCACGGATTCTGCGTTCCTTGTCATCCATCTTGTGCTCCTGTCCTCGCGCCACCCCGGCAGAATGGACCAGCCTTAGTTATCAGAGGTCGCACCATCAGGCGACAAGCCCAACCTCGCAATTGCATTGTCCAAAGCCAACCCGAAAACCTGCGCCTGAGGTGACAGAACCTGGTCAGGCCGACGCATCAGCCCAACGGGCCCGCGTGTGATCAACGTATCAAACGGCAGCGCTACAAGGTGGCCATCGCTGATTTCATTGGCGACCACCCCTGCCGAGATAATCCAGATCGCATCGGTCTGTCGGGTATACACCCGTCCGAAAGCACCCGAGACAGTTTCCAGACGATCTTCGATTTCACCAATCCCATGCGCGATCATGAGGCGATCCACCAAGGGCCGGATTGCCGATCCTTCAGGTGGATAAAGCACTTGCCACTCGGTAATCCGCCTGAGATCGGGGGCTTTCAGCAGCGGGTGATCCGCGTGCACGACGAAGACGACCTTCTCCTCGTAAAGCTGGGTAAAGGAAATGCCCTGCATGGTTTCAGGGCGACCCAAACGCCCGATAACAAGCTCCAGGTCGCCCAGACGAAGACGCTCCATCAAATGGCCATGTGGACCGTCGAAAACGCTCAGTCGGGCATTGCCCGCAAGTTCGGAAAACTCGGTGGCAACGGCTGGCATCAAACGGGCCGCAACCGAAGGCAGCACCCCGACCCGAAGACTGGCCCTGCCGCGCGCTTCGATCTGCTCCACACCAGAAAAGCCCTGCTGCAAAGCGGCCAGCGACATTTCGGCGAAATGCAGAAACACTTCGCCCTGCCGCGTCAGAGAAACACCGGACCGGTTACGGGACAACAGCACAGTGCCCAGAATATCCTCAAGCTCCTTAAGCGTCTTGGATATCGCCGGTTGCGTGAGAAACAGCTTCTCTGCCGCAACTTTCAGGCTTTTCTCGCGACATATCTCAATAAAACATTGAATATGCCTAACTTTGATGCGGCGATCTATCATTACTTTCCAATTATAGCAACTAAGTCCAAGTAGAACTCATTTTACATATCGAGAAATGACGTTCAATTATTAGACACGCGAAATCAGGAGAGCCAACATGCGCGTTCAGGTCGCGATCATCGGCGGTGGACCTTCAGGTCTTTTGCTCAGCCAGTTGTTGCACCGCAACGGCATAGACACCATCGTGTTAGAGCGCAAAACCAGGGAATATGTTCTGGGTCGCATTCGCGCTGGCATTCTGGAAACCGGTTTTGTGGAGCTGATGCGCGAAGCCGGTGTAGCAGATCGGATGGACAAGGAGTGTTTTGTCCATGACGGCACAGTGATCTCGTATGGCGATATCGAATTCGGCATCAACTTTAAAGAGCTGACGGGCAAACATGTGGTTGTTTACGGACAAACGGAAGTAACCCGCGACCTGTATGATGTACGCGATGCGATGGGCGGCAAGATTGCTTTTAACGTCGATGATCTTCAGATTCATGGGGCTGACAGCGATGCACCTTATGTGACGTATCAAGCGGATGGGACCGGACACCGGATTGATTGCGATTTTGTCGCCGGGTGCGACGGGTTTCATGGGGTGTCGCGTCAAACCATCCCGCTGACCGTGCGCCGGGAATATGAAAAGGTCTATCCGTTTGGCTGGCTGGGCGTTTTGTCCGAAACTCCCCCGGTCCATGACGAACTGATCTATGCCGGGTCGGAACGCGGTTTTGCGCTTTGTTCCATGCGCAATGAGAACCTCAGCCGTTACTACATTCAATGCTCGCTGTCTGACAGTGCCGATGACTGGACTGATCAAGCCTTCTGGCAGGAGCTGAAACGCAGGATTCCCACGCAATATGCTGAGAAACTGATCACCGGGCCATCGGTCGAAAAATCAATTGCAGCGCTGCGGTCTTTTGTGACCGAACCAATGCGCTGGGGCCGTTTGTTCCTGTGTGGGGATGCCGCGCATATCGTGCCCCCCACCGGGGCCAAGGGGCTTAACACGGCGGCAAGCGACATCCACTATCTGCACAACGCCCTGCTGCAATTCTATAAAGACCACGATAGCGAAGGAATCGACCGCTATTCCGAAAAAGCGTTGGCCCGAATTTGGAAAGCCGAGCGGTTCAGTTGGTCCACGACCAACCTGTTGCACCGTTTTCCGGAACAGAACGGCTTTGACCTGAAAATGCAGAAGGCTGACATTGATTTCCTGCGCGAAAACAAAGAGGCCCAATCGGTGTTTGCACAAAACTACGTCGGGCTGCCCTACTGATGCAGATTGCGGCGCTGGATAACATTCACCTGCATTGGCGTGAGGATGGCGATCCAGATGGCACGCCTGTGGTGTTTGCCAACTCGCTGGGAACTGACCTGCGCCTTTGGGACAAAGTTTTGCCCTTACTGCCCAAGGGGCTGCGCCTGATCCGGTTCGATCTGCGTGGTCACGGCCTGTCGGAATGCCCTCAGGCGCTTTACAGCTTGGCTGAGCTGACAGATGACGCCGAGGCGTTGCTTGACCATATCGGGGTTCGCGACACGGTGTTTGTCGGCCTGTCGATTGGCGGCATGATCGGTCAGGCGCTGGCTTCGCGCCGACCAGACCTGATCCGCGCCCTTGTTCTTTCCAACACCGCCGCAAAAATGGGGACGGCCCAGATGTGGCGTGACCGGATGGGCGCAATCCGATCGTCCGGCATCGAGTCTGTGGCTGACGCAATTCTGGACCGTTGGTTTGCAGCGGGTTTCAGGGCAACCGATAACGTGCTGCTTTGGCGCAACATGCTGGTGCGTACCCCTGTTTCTGGGTACCTGGGATGCTGCAACGCGATTTCAAATGTTGATCTTGAATCCATGACCTGGGCGCTGCGATTGCCAGTTCTGGCCATCGCCGGATCAGATGACCGCGCCTGCCCGCCCGAACTGGTCCGGCAGACCTGTGCTATGATCCCCGGGGCGCGCTATGCCGAAATACCCAACACCGGGCACCTGCCATGCGTGGAAGCCCCCGCCACCTATGCTGAACACTTGTCCGCATTCCTGATGGAGAACCGCAATGAGTGACAAATACGCGTCCGGTATGCGAGTGCGGCGCAGAATTCTGGGCGATGCCCATGTGGATCGTGCCGAAGCCGCCAAATCTGATCTGGACGGTCCATTTCAGACGCTTATCACCGAAGGCGCGTGGGGCACTGTCTGGGCTTCGGACGGGATCAGCGACCGTGAGAGATCCATGCTGACGCTGGCTTTGCTGGCTGCGTTGGGCAATTTCGAAGAAATCCCGATGCATATCCGCGCCACAGCCCGTACCGGCGCCAGCAAGCAGGATGTACTTGAAGCGTTTCAGCACGTCGCGATTTACGCGGGCGTACCACGCGCCAATCAGGCCCTCAGGCTGGCAAAACAAACGTATGACGAAATGGAAAAGGACTGAATGGGAAACGCGCAGAAACCCCAGTTAGACAAAAAGGAAGTGTGATCCGACAATGTTGAAACAAGGTGAATTCTACCAGCGTGACCGCGAGTGGCACCCACCTGCACTGACGCCCGACTACAAGACCAGCGTGACCCGTTCACCGCAATATTCGCTGATCTCGCTGCAAAACTCGATCAGTGAGGTCACCGGCCCGGTTTTTGGCCACAACGATGTTGATCCTCTGGATAAGGACCTGATCTCGAACTATGCGCAGCCCGGTGAAAGCCCGATTGGCGAGCGAATTATTCTGCACGGCAGGGTGCAGGATGAAAACGGACGTCCGGTGCCAAACACGTTGGTGGAAATCTGGCAGGCGAATGCGGGTGGGCGCTATCGCCACAAGAAGGATACCTATCTGGCACCGATTGATCCCAATTTCGGTGGTTGCGGACGCACCCTGACAGATGAAAACGGGTATTATTTCTTCCGCACCGTAAAACCCGGTGCCTACCCCTGGCGCAATTGGGTGAACAGCTGGCGTCCCGCCCATATCCACATGTCGATATTCGGAACAGGTTTTGCACAGCGCCTGATCACACAATGTTATTTCGAAGGTGACCCGCTGATTGACAGGTGCCCGATCGTGAAAACTATTCCTGACGCCGATGCGATCAGCCGCCTGATTTCGCGGCTCGATATGAATTCAACGATCCCACTGGATACCATCGCCTATAAATTTGACGTGGTCTTGCGCGGTCGGCGCTCGACCCTGTTTGAAAACCGTCTGGAGGGGAACTGAAGATGCAACAGCTGAATTATCTGAAGGAAACCCCCTCGCAAACAGCCGGGCCTTACGTCCATATCGGTCTGGCGCCTGGGGCTGCCGGATTTGAGATCTACAGGCAGGAACTGGGCTGGGATATAGCCGGACCAAATGCCGAAGGTGAGCGTATTCGGGTCGAAGGACTGGTCGTGGACGGGGCCGGATCGCCCATCAAGGATGTTTTGCTCGAGGCCTGGCAGGCAAATGCCAGGGGCGTCTATGCCCATCCTGAGGGCGGCGGCGATGTCGAAGACGGCTTTCGCGGCTGGGGACGCGTCATCACCAATTTTGAAACCGGCGAATGGGCGTTCGACACAGTCAAACCCGGCCCGACACCGGGACGAAACGTGGGCCAGCAAGCGCCTCATATCAACCTTTGGGTCGTTGCCCGGGGCATCAATGTCGGCCTGAATACGCGTATCTATTTCGAGGACGAGGAAGAGGCCAACAGCAAGGACCCGGTCCTTAATCTCATCGAATGGGAACGCCGCCGCGCAACGCTGCTGGCCAGACGCACCAATAGGGACGGTCAAATTGTCTATCGCTTCGATATCAAGATACAAGGCGAAGATGAGACCGTTTTTTTTGATATCTGATTACTTGGTGTTGCCTTTCCAAGGCAGCACTTAATTCAGGAAGTCACCATGACCAAACCTTGCATCATCTGCGTGGCCATCACCGGTTCCCTGCCTACCAAAAACAACAACCCCGCGGTGCCGATCTCGGTTGCAGAACAGGTCGAAAGCACGCAAGAGGCGTTCGAGGCCGGGGCCAGCATTGTCCACGCCCATGTTCGCAACGATGATCAGACGCCCAGCAGCGACCCCGACAAATTCGCTCTCCTGAAAGAGGGTTTGCAAAAACACTGTCCCGGAATGATCATCCAGTTTTCCACTGGTGGGCGGTCAGGCGCCGGTCAGGCCAGGGGCGGAATGCTGCCCCTTGCCCCTGACATGGCGTCGCTGTCTGTCGGGTCGAACAACTTTCCCACCCGGGTGTACGAAAATCCACCCGACCTGGTGGACTGGCTGTCAGCCGAAATGCAAAAATACAAAGTCACGCCCGAGATCGAGGCGTTTGACCTGTCCCACATCCTGCAAGCGATCAGATTGCACAAGGAAGGCAAGCTTTATGGCAAGCTGTATGTTCAGTTTGTCATGGGTGTCAAAAACGCGATGCCGGTCGACAGGGCCGTGTTCGACTTTTACGTGAAGTCCATGCAGGATCGCGCACCGGATGCCGAATGGTGTGCCGCCGGGATCGGTCCAAACCAGATTGTGGTAAATGAATGGGCCATTGCTGCGGGCGGACACACGCGGACAGGTTTGGAAGACAATGTCCGGCTGGATCGGAATACACTAGCGCCTTCGAACGCAACGCTGGTCAATCGCGTGACCGAGTTATGCGCAAAGCACGAACGTCCGGTCGCCACCTGGCAACAGGCCCGCGAGATTTTGGCTCTTTGAGCGCAGGGAGGAATGGCGCCATGACGATTGATATCCGCTCGCTTTATTTCAAAGGCCACACATAGGATGGAACAGCTTTCCACTCATCCCTGGCTCAGCGGGTTGTTTCAGGACCCACAGACCTCAGAGTTGCTGGGTGCAGAGGCTCAGCTGAGACACATGCTGGCCGTCGAGGCCGCATATTCAGAGGCTTTGGCGGCGGTCGGCACCGTACCACCAGAGGTGGCGGAAACCGCGGCAAAACTTATCCGACAACACCGTCCCGACATGCAGGCGCTGCGCGATGGGACGGCATTGGATGGCGTTGTGGTGCCCGCGCTGGTGCGGTCGCTCAAAGCGGCATTGCCTGAACATTGCCACGTCGCGCTGCATAAGGGGATGACGTCGCAGGATGTTGTCGACACCGCTCTGGTTTTGTCAATCAAAGACATTCTGGAGGTGTTTTCGGCCCGTCTTTCAGACCTGATAGATGCGCTTGTGGCGCTGGAGCAGGCATATGGCGAACACGTGATGATGGGGCGAACCCGAATGCAGGCGGCATTGCAGATTTCAGTTGCCACGCGCCTGCGAAACTGGCGGTTGCCATTGGCCGATCACCAGAAACGCCTGACCGAATTGCAGCCCAGATTGCTTGTGCTGCAACTTGGCGGCGCCGTTGGCGACCGCGTTGGGATGCTCGGATCCGGACAGGCAATCGCAGATCATATGGCCGACAGGCTTGGCCTGGCCAGCTGCAATGCAAACTGGCATACCCGCCGGGACAATCTTGCAGAACTTGCCTCATGGCTTTCATTGATAACCGGATCGCTGGGGAAGATTGGTCAGGACGTGTCGCTCATGGCCCAGCAAGGGGTGGACGAGGTTTCGCTGACAGGTGGCGGCGGATCTTCGGCGATGCCTCACAAGCGCAACCCGGTCCGTGCGGAACTGCTGGTCGCACTGGCTCGTTTCAACGCAACCCAACTGTCGGGCATGCATCAGGCGCTGGAGCACGAGCAGGAACGTTCCGGCGTTGCCTGGACGCTAGAATGGATGATCCTGCCCCAGATGATCCTGGCAACGGGGCAGGCCCTGATCAGCTGTGGTACGTTAGTGCAACAGATCGAACGGATAGGCATCCTGGAGTGACTGCACTGGCCTCTGAGCCCGACGTTACTCAGGCGGTGCGTCGACTTGGCGTCACCGGTTTTGCCGCAGTAACTTATATATGTCAGCATCAGTGGAGATGGCGTCTTGACTACACTGACAGTTGGGCGAACTGCTGAAACGGACGGATTTCGACAAGGCCGCCGAAACCGCCGACGGCAACGAACAGGCGTCAGGCCTGCCGCGAAAAGATTGCCGATATTTCGGCAGAGATCGCCTCAACCACTTTTTCGGGCTGGGAAAAGCTGCGCGTCTTGAGCCGCATCATGGTCAGGTCGATCAAGGCGGTCGGAAAGCCGAGATCGGAAAGCTCGACCAGGGTTCCATTCGCTAACTGGTCTTCGATGGAACTTCGTGGCAGCCATCCGACACCCAGCCCGTGCTCAATGCATTTGGCGATCGTCTGGGTCAGGCCCGAAACGATCTTTAACGAGACCCTTTGCGGAATTTGCGGCAACAGCACCGAGCGGGTGAGATCACCCATAAAGACGTTGGATGGATAGCAGATGATCGGCAACACCTCGTCCCGCTCGCTACGCGCCTGAAACTCCTGCAACATCCCCGCGGCTGCCACGGGAACGAACCCGTCCTTGCCGACAAGTGCGCGATGCACCAGATCCTTTGGCGGGTTTAGCCTGCGGGTTTCAGCCTCGTAGGAGAAGGCAACCATGACCTCTTCGGTCATCAGCATCTGAAAGCAGGTTTCCTGATTGGCCGACCGCAGCCGCAAGTCGTGAGATGCCAGCGTGTCGCCGAACGCGGCAAGCGCCCGAGGCAGGATGTTGGCCGAGATCGAATGCAATGCGGATATCCGCAATGGTTCAGCGGACGTGATCGCAAAAGCGTCGGAAAGCCGGTTGAGGCCGACGAGTGCTGCTTCAAGCTCCACCTGTAGGGACCTGAGCTGATAGGTCGGGCCTGACGGTCGTCGCGACCGGTCCAACAGTTCAGTGTCAAACAGATGCTAAAGGGCCTGAAGTCGCCTGGAATAGGCGGATTGCGAAGAAATGCGGCTATGCGCGGCAAGCGAAACGCTTTCGGCGCGGATCAGCGCGAGCAGATCGAGTATTGAGTCTTTTTCCACGGCGACACATTAGCATGCAGTTTCTGCATATAAACTTGCCTAAATAGCGATACAAATTTCAGATAGCGCATGTATTGAGTAATGATAATGCGAGTCCGTCGGGGTGGTGCGCAGTATTCGGCGTGATGGATGGGGGCTAGGGTGCAGCCCCGGCGGATCAAAGATGGTCGCGGAAACTGCACCATATGAAAGCTATAGCCTAATAGAGACAGACTTTTGGGAGGAGACGAAAATGAAGCACATGCTTGCACAAGTGACCGTCACGGCGATTCTTCCCCTTGCGGGTCCGGCCTTTGCCGATGCCGGCGAGAGCCCGGTATTGCAGCGCATTCAAGAACGCGGCGTGGTCAGTATCGGCCAAAGGGAAACCTAGATCCCTTTCTCCTGTATCGGCCCTGTTAACAAGCCGATCGGTTATTCGATCGACCTGTGCCTGAAGATTGTCGATGCGATCAAGGCGGAGCTTGGCGTAGACAATCTGGAGGTCCACTATGTGCCGGTCACCGGCCAGACCTGCATCTCACTGATGCCAATGGCACGATCGACATGGAATGCGATACCACCAACAACAACCTGACCCGCCAGTTGCAGGTGGAATATCCGCCCACGACCTTCCTCACCGGCACCAAGATTGCCTCTAAAACCGGGTCGGGCATCACCGAGATCGAGGATCAGGAAGGAAAGGTCATTGGCCTGTCTGCGGGCACGACCAACGAAAAGGCGATCAAGGCCATCATCGAAGAAAAGGGCCTGAACGTCGAGATCGTACCGGTCAAAGATCGCAGCCAGGGCTGGCTGGCGCTGGAAACGGGCCGCATCGACGCCTATGGCTCGGACGATGTTCCGCTCTATGGCCTGATCTCAAAGGCGTCCGATCCGACTGGCTATCAGGTCACCGGGCGGTACCTGTCCTTCGATCCCTATGCCCTGATGATGCAGCGCAACGACTCCACATTCGAACGTCTTGGACGTACGGTCATGGCCGGTCTGATGCGCTCTGGTGAGATCAAGGAGATTTACGCCAATTGGTTCGAGCCGGGCCCGACAAACATCGACATGCCGCTTTCCGATACACTGGCGACCGCGTTCGAAATTCAGGCACTGCCAGAATAAGCAACAAAAGAAGGGGCGGGTACATCCGCCCCTCCCCAGCTGCGGCAGGGGGATGACATGATCTATAATTGGGACTGGGGGCATTCTGTTCCGCGAGCCCTATTTCGGCTGGACCATAGTTATCTCGCTTCTGGCCAGGACAATCGCTTTTTCGGTGGGCTCAGCGCTCGGTGTCTTCCGCACCTCATCCAGCCCGGTCCTCAGGGCCGTTGGCACCACCTATGTAGAGATCTTCCGCAATGTTCCGCTGCTGGTACAGCTGTTCCTGTGGTACTTCGTTTTCCCCGAAGTCCTGCCGGATGACTGGTCGCGTTAGGTCAAGCGCGACATGCCCTTCCCGGCACTGACCACCGCCATTGTCGCTATCGGCCTTTATACCGCCTCGCGTGTCTACGAACAGGTCCGTTCGGGAATCGAGGCCGTGGGCCGTGGCCAGCGCCAGGCAGGCCGCGCCATCGGCATGACCGAAGTGCAGGTTCATCGATATATTCTTCTGCCCAATGCCTACCGCATCATCATCCCGCCGCTGACAAGCGAGTTTTTGACGATCTTCAAGAATTCCTCGCTAGCGCTGACCATCGGTGTCGTCGAACTGACGGCGATGACACGACAGATCGAGGAATATACGTTCCAGGGGTTTGAAGCCTTCACCGCAGCAACTGTGGTCTACAGCCTTGTCACCTTCACGGTGATGGCGGTTATGCGACGGGTCGACAAGATGACCGCCCTGCCCGGCACCTTCGCGAAAGGGGCTGTGTGATGACACTCGATTTTTCCGTCATTTCCGCCAATGGCGAACTGCTGTGGGACGGCATGAAAATGACCTTCCTGCTGACGGGCCTCGCAGTGGTCGGGGGTATCGTCCTTGGCACGGTCCTTGCCCTTCTGCGCATCGCAAAGGTACCGGTTCTGGGCCAGTTCGCTGCGGCCTATGTCAACTTCTTCCGCTCGCTGCCGCTGATCCTCGTGATCTTCTGGCTCTTCTTCCTTGTGCCGCTTATCGTCGGGCGACCTGTCGGCGCCTTCTCCTCGGTTCTCGTGGCATTTATCCTGTTTGAGGCCGCCTATTATTCCGAGATCATCTGGGCCGGCATCAACTTTGTCCGCCCCGGACAACTGGCCGCCGCGCGCGCCATCGGCCTCACCTACAGCCAGTCGATGCGCTATATCGTGCTGCCTCAGGCCTTCCGGGCGATGACGCCGATCCTGCTGACACAGGCGATCATCCTCTTTCAGGACACATCGCTCGTCTATGTCGTCGGCCTGCGCGATTTCCTTGTCAGTGCCGAGATCGTTGCAAACCGTGACCAGAAGCTGGTGGAAATGTTCCTCTTCGTCGCTGCGGTCTACTTCACCCTCTGTTTCCTCGCCTCCATGGGCGTCCGGTATCTGCAAAAAAGGCTTGCCACATGATCGAGATGAAGAATGTCAACAAATGGTACGGCAAGACCTTTCAGGTTCTGAAGAACTGTACCCTCAGCGTCGCCAAAGGTGAGGTGATCGTGGTCTGCGGCCCTTCTGGTTCGGGCAAGTCCACGCTGATCAAAACGGTGAACGGGCTTGAGCCGATCAATGATGGCGAGATCACCGTCGCGGGCACCTCGATCACCGCGAAATCGACAAATCTCGACAAGATGCGCTCCAAGATCGGTATGGTCTTTCAGAATTTTGAGCTGTTTCCCCATATGAACGTGACCGAGAACATCAAGATCGGCCAGATCAAGGTGCTGGGGCGCGATCCGAAAGAGGCGGAGGAAAAGGCGCTCGCACTTCTTGAGCGCGTGGGCCTGACGGAACATGCGCAGAAATTCCCCTCTCAGTTGTCCGGCGGCCAGCAGCAGCGGGTGGCGATTGCCCGCGGCCTTGCGATGGAGCCGATGGCAATGCTCTTTGACGAACCAACATCGGCGCTCGACCCAGAGATGATCAACGAGGTTCTGGACGTCATGGTGGAACTGGCCAAGGAAGGCATGACGATGATGGTCGTCACGCATGAGATGGGGTTTGCCAAGAAGGTGGCCGACCGCGTGGTCTTTATGGACCTTGGCGAAATCGTCGAAGACGCGCCCTCGGCCGAGTTTTTTGGTTCCCCGCGAAGCCCGCGTGCTCAGGATTTCCTTTCCAAGATTCTCAGCCACTGAAGCAGATCCGGATGTCTACAGCTGGCCAATTTATCTTCTAATCCGGACCTAGATGCCCGAAAACACGCGCGGCGGAGCGACGTACGCCGCGCATTTGCGGACGAAGACTATGTTGCCAACTTTAAAATACAGTTGGGGAGCATAGGTGATCTGACGTTTGTTCCCATAAAACAGTTCGTTAACAGTTCGCAACTTGATCACATTGAAGCCCTGTCACTTCCCCAAGGATACAGTCTTGCACGCTGTTAACTTATAACCCCGGTACACTCTGTCCAGAACATGACTGAACGCGGCGTGCAGGTGGGCCGCGTCCTTTCTTAGCCGCTCATTCGTCAAAAGCTTGAAACTAATCTGCGGCGATTACTGTCTTTGCCCGACCTATAACGCCTTCAAATTTTGACGTAGGCTTCCGCTCGGTTATCAGGAAGTCACTTGCCGAAAGAGCTGGAAGATGCAAGGCCGGTTTGGGTTCGGATGCCTGGAACTTGGTCGAGTCCACTGCCATGAAACATCGTTCGCTGATCGCCTTCATTGCGACCGCAATATCGACTTCGCATTGTTCGAACACCAAAAAACCCTGTTTCGGATGCACACGCGACGCCGACAGGATCGAGTATTCCACCGACATATTTGCAATAACGTCAAAGGCCGCGCGGTCGAACGCTGCGCCGTCATGATTTCTAAGCTGTGTGCCCGCCATAAATACCCGGTTGCCGTTCCCCATCGCCAGAGTTGTTGCAATGAACGCTGAATTCGTCACCACGGTAAGATCTCTGCGCGCCTTGAGAGCCTGAGCCACAAAACCCGACGTAGATCCTGTATCAATAGCAATGGACGCGTTATCAGGCACAAGGTTCAAAATGGACTTTGCAATGGCGACTTTCGCCGCGCGGTTGGTTGTCATACGCGCGATGAAAGGGGGATCCAGAACCTTTTGGGTGCTGACCAACGCGCCGTGAACCTTGTCGATGTGCCCCGCATCCACCAATGGCTTCACAATTCGACGGATTGTCTGATCGGAAACGTTAAGCCTCTGCGCCAGGTCCATGACCGAGATTCGGCCATGAATGTTAACCGCGCTTAGGATGTCCTTTTCGTATTTCGACATTCAGCCACTCGGATGTTGGATTCTAACAGGATGAATTGTTGATACCTCCTTAAATCAACATATTTCAACACTCTTTTTTAATTTTTGTTGATTTCTGTTGGTCGATACGATGATCTGGCATCAAATTTGTCGACAGGGGCGAGGCCATGACAACCCATTCTGCAAAACACCTTATTATTGGCGGCGGCATCATCGGATGCTCAATCGCCTATCATCTGGCCCGGGCAGGTGAGACGGATGTCGTCCTTCTGGAAAAGGCATCTCTGACAGAGGGGGCAACATGGCACGCTGCCGGGCTGGTTGGGCAACTGCGGTCTTCCCGCAATACGACCCGGATGCTGAAACGATCGGTCGCGCTCTATGACCGGCTGGCCGACGAGACCGGTATGGAGTTCGACTGGAAGAAAGTCGGCAGCTTGCGGCTGGCGGCAACCAAGGAACGGCTGCTGGAGGCAAAACGTCTGGCGACAATGGCACGCAGTTTTGACCTGGAGATGGAAATCATCTCACCAGCCGAAGCGAAAGCCCTGTTTCCCTATATTGATGCCGACGGGTTAGAGGGGGCTGCCTTTATTCCATCGGATGGCCACGTTGACCCCGCTGGCCTGTGTCTGGCGATTGCAGCCGGTGCGCGGAGCCACGGCGCACAGATCAGGCAGGGGGTGAAGGTCAAGGTTTTCGAAATCCGCAATGGCCGCATAACCAAAGTGATGACAACCAACGGCGACTATGAGGCGGAAACCGTTGTGCTGGCCTCGGGCATGTGGAGCCGTGAACTGGCCGCAAAACTGGGCGTCGTGGTGCCAGCCTGCGCTGTCGAGCACCAATATGTCGTAACAGAACCGTTGCCAGAGCCGGAATTGGTCAAGGGCCTGCCCACGCTGCGCGACCCTGAGCGTCTGGTCTATTACAAGCCCGATGCTGGCGGGCGTCTGGTCATCGGAGGTTACGAAGACGACACATTGCCATTTGGAGAACGGGGCATTCCCGGAGAGTTCGTGCGCCAGTTGCTACCGGACAATCTTGACCGTTTCGCGCCGCTGGCTGAACTTGCCGGTGTCGTCACGCCTGTCGTGAACCAGGTCGGCATCCGGCAAATCATCAATGGACCAATCCCCTACTCCGCCGATGGTGATTTTGTCATGGGCTGGGCCCCTGAGGTTAAAAACCTGATGCTCTCGACCGGGTTCCTCTACGGTATTGCGGCTGGCGGGGGCGCGGGGGAAATGATCGCGGAATGGATTCTGAACGGGCGTCCAAGCCTGGATCTTTGGCCATTGGACGTGCGGCGGTTCAGCCCACATCATGCGACCAAGGCCTTTATGTATCCCCGAGCCGTCGAACATTACGCGCATCACTACAAGATGCGCTATCCGGGCCAGGAGGCCGAGACCGCACGCAATTTGCGACTGTCTCCGCTATACAACCGATTGAAAGAACACGGGGCGGTCTATGGGTCAAAGAACGGGTGGGAGCGGCCCTTGTGGTTTGCGCCAGCTGGGGTCGCCCCAGTGGATCAACTCGATTTTCTCAATCCCGGTTGGAATGTCTTCGCGGCCGAAGAACACCGCGCTGCCCGCGAAGGTGTCGTTCTGATCGACCAGTCGAGCTTTTCCAAGTTCGAACTGATCGGCTCTGGCGCGTTGGGTGTGTTGCAACACCTAGCGGTCTCAAACATGGACAAGCCGGATGGCAGCGTAATCTATACCCAGCTTTGTAACGACAAAGGCGGCGTCGAGGCGGATGTCACCATCACCCGCCTGAGGCGCGACCATTTCTATATCGTGACCGGCGCCGGATTCGGGGTGCACGATTCCGACTGGATCCGACGCCATCTGCCGCAAGACGGATCGGCACATCTGATCGAGGTTACCTCATCCCGGGCGGTGATCAATATCTGCGGACCAAAAGCGCGTGACGTCCTGCAGGCGGTAACCGAAGAGGATATCTCAAACGCTGCGTTTCCCTTTGCAACAGCGCGCGACATTACGGTCGGAGCAGCAAAAGTGCGTGCGGTGCGCATCGGCTATACCGGCGAATTGGGCTGGGAATTGCACATCCCAACCGAATTTGCACTTCATGTCTATGATCAGCTTTGGAAGGACGGACAGGCCTATGGCATCCGCGACATTGGCTACCGGACCATAGACTCGCTGCGCCTGGAAAAGGGGTATCTTTACTGGAGCACCGATATCACCCCGGACTATTCACCTGTAGAAGCGGGCCTGAGCTCTCGCGTCCACCTGAAATCCAAGGGAAGTTTTTTTGGGCGCGATGTTCTGGAGGGCCAGAAATCCAACGGCGCAGCACAGAAACTCTGTACCTTCGTGACCGAGGAAAAACTGCCGATGACCGGGGGGGAAACCATCCTGCACAATGGCGTAACCGTTTCGCGCGCCAGCAGCGGTGGCTATGGGCACCATGTCGGGAAAACGATCATCTACGGCTATCTTCCGGTGGCGCTGATGGACCAGACGGAATTCGAACTCGAATTGTTCGGAGACCGCAAACAGATCCACCGGGTGGATGGGCCTCTGTACGATCCGACCAATGAGCGGCTAAAAGCCTGAGAGGGAGGGCAGAAAATGACTGACGGAAACACTGATCGTGTCCTGAGTGAACTTCGCAACCTGAAAGGTTTTGAGGAAATCTCAGCACAAGACAGCAAAATCAAACGGCTGGGTGGGTTGACCAATCTGGTCTACAGAGTGGAAACCGGCGGGCACACCATGATCGTTCGTATCCCCGGAGATGGCACTGCGGATTACATCGATCGCGGCGTTGAGATTCACAATGCCAAGGTCGCAGCCGAAGCTGGTATCGGTCCTGCTGTGCTTTGGGCGGATGCAGATACCGGTGTGATGATCAGTGATTGCATTGACGGTATCGTCACCATGACACCCGAACTTTTCGCAACGCGCACCGGAGCGGCCGCACGTGCCGGGCATGCCCTGCGGCAACTACACGAGTCACCCCACCCTTTCGAATTTCGGTTCGAACTTTTTTCGATGATCGATGAATATCTGAAAGTCCTGTCAACAAAGGATATTTCCCTGCCCGAAGGCTATACAAAAATCGTCGCCGAAGCTGCGCCGATCAAACAGCTGCTGCAAGACAGGCCGGGCATGCTGGTTCCCAGCCATTGCGATCCGCTTTGCGAGAACTTTCTCGACAACGGTGACCGTATGTGGATCGTGGATTTCGAATATTCCGGCATGAATGATGCCCTTTGGGACCTCGGCGATTTGTCGGTCGAAGCCGGGCTGACCGAGGTGCAAGAAATCGAGATGCTGACGTCCTATTTCGGCGCGGCACCAACAGCGGCTCAATTCGGGCGAATGGTGATCTACAAGGCGATGTGCGATCTTCTGTGGACACTTTGGGGCTTGATCCAACATGCCGATGATAACCCGGCCGATGATTTCTGGGCCTATGCCACGGGTCGGTTCGACAGGTGCAAGGCACTAATGTTTGATCCTTCTTTCGCAGCGCATGTTCAGGCAGTTGCGACCGAATAAAGCAGATGGATAAGTTGCAATCTTTTGGTGAATGACTGGCATGTGGAAATGAAAGATTGGTTCGGACAAATGGGTTTCGAACAGGTTTCACAATGAGCTCTTTGAGGGGCCGCAACGTCCCAATAACGACGGCTCAATATACTGCGCAATTCCACTTGAGGCACACAGTTTCCTGTCGCAATCGAACAGAGATCATGGCCGAACGCAGTCCGAGAGTTGATCAGGCGACCCTCAACAATCGAGTTGCGTTTTTCACCGTTGGTCTTTGCAAGGGCGCATTCGAAGGAACGCTCAGTGCAGAATTCCTGGCACTTGGCCCTAAGATACTTCAACGTAACGGGCACGCGGCTGTTTCTTCTTCCATTCTGGGATGAAGGCGTCAAATTCACTGATTTTCTTCTGTGCGCGCGGTGAAGTATGTCGGCAGCAACAAGGTCCTTCGTCAGATCCGAGCCAGTCATAGCGGAGAGCTGATTTTGGCTACCTTCCTCCCACGTGATCGCCGAGACTAAGCCTCTCATTCAGAAGTTTGCAGCGACACGAAGGAAGGAACCTAATTTGCTTTTCCGGGTTAAAAAAGCTTTTAGTAGAAACTTAGCCAATGATAACCGTACCGGTTATGAAGTTCGCCTAGGTAAGCGAATCGCTGTTCCCGTCGGTCGCAGGTACAGGATTTGCTGAAACAAGGCCCCTGAGAGCCGTCGAGCTCGACCACTAGAGAAGAAATGATGGATCAGAAAAATCACCCGTCTCAACTAGGGAAAGCAATTCGACGCCGCCGGAAAGCGCTTGGCAAAACACTTGTCGAGGTTGCGGATGAAGCTGGTTTGACCACAGGGTTCATATCACAGGTCGAGCGCGGCATCAGTGCCCCGTCCCTGTCTTCGCTTATGGCAATTGCTGCATCTTTAAAGACCAGCATTGAACAGCTTGTCAGCGTTCCCGAGGAATACATCGAATACGTTCGCAAAGATCGACGTCAAACCTATGCATTGGGAGTCAACGGGCGGTTCTATGAAAAGTTGGGTCCGGGGTTTTCGGGGGCGCTTTTGTATCCGTGCATCGTTCATCGTCCTGCGGGCCACATGTCCGAGAAGATGTGCCACGAAGGCGAGAGCTTTTGCTATCTGATTTCGGGTCAGTTGGAATACCATCTGGGTGACGAAGTCCACATCTTGTCGAGCGGTGACACGATACATCACGACACCTCCAAGCCGCATTATTCGATTGTCCTAGGAGACACTGAAGCAGTTGAATTGTGGGTAAATACAACGCCGATCAATAATTCCTCCAACTAATCAGGTCGGCCGAACCGTTCATCGACAGTTCTCCGAGTTCTATCGCGGGGTCGCACTTGAAAGTGCTGCCCAGAATGTCGTGGCGCATCCTGGGTTTCCAATCAATGCTCCTGTGATCGCAATATGCAGTTTACGTCAAACTAAAAATTGTTTTAGCAGTATTGAAATTAATGTATACCGCCTTCATGCGATCGAGAATCGCTTTGGGAGGAACTCATCAATGAAACGTAATTTGATGGCAGCGACTGCCGTCGTGGCTACCGCAATGGCCCTACCTTTGTTCGCACAAGAGCGTGGTGGCATTCTGAATTTCGCCAGATATGACGGATCAAACCTGATTGACCCGATTTATGCCGATCGAAACCCTGACATCTGGATGGTTGGCAGCCTTTTCGACACGCTATTGCGCCCCAGTGAAGATGGAAACTCTGTCATCCCAGGACTGGCCGAAGAATACAGTATCTCCGATGATGGACAGTCTGTATCGCTTACCTTGCGCAGCGGCGTCTCCTTTTCGGATGGAACGCCTTTGACCGGAGAAGACGTTGTCTTTTCGCTGGATCGCGCCCGCAATCCCGATCTAAGCCCCTGGGCCGGACTTCTGGGATCCATCGACAATGTAAGCGCGGAAGGAAATGTCGTCTCGATCAGTCTGAAAGCGGCTGACCCGACAATCCTCTCAATGCTTGCCACTTTCACAACCGGTATTGTCTCCAAAGCCGTCTTTGAGGCGGCCGAAGGTTCCACTGACCAGGAAAAGTCCGCCGCAATCTTTGCAGCCAAAGGCCCCGGTGTCGGGTCCGGCCCCTTCTATCTGTGTGGATTTGAGCAGGGAACCTCCATGGAGTTCTGTGCCAATAAGAACTACTGGCGCAAAGGGTCCGACGGCAAAGCGCTGCCTTACCTGGACGGCGTGCATTTTGAGATCATACCTGATGACGCAACCCGGATTCTGAAGCTTCAGGCTGGTGAAGTGGATGCCGCTGAATTCATTCCGTTTTCACGTGTGCCGGAGCTTGAAGCAGACCAAGCGATCAACATGAAACTCTATCCGTCAACACGGATCATATACTCGCCGATCAACACGCGTGAAACCCGTGCTGACGGATCGCCTAACCCGTTGTCAGACGCTCGGGTTCGGCAGGCACTCAACTATGCCACCAACAAAGAGGCACTGATCGGGCTTGTGCTGCAAGGCGCTGGCAAGCCAATGACCTCACCTCTGATGGCAGCGGCGACCCAGCTTTCCGCAAATCTTGGTCCGTTGTATGCCTACGACCTTGACAAGGCCAAAGCTCTGATCGCCGAGGCAGGCGTAGCGCCGGGAACCGAAATCACCTTTACGACTTTGGCTGGCTCTGCGGATGACAGCACCATATTTGCGGCCCTTCAGCAGATGTGGGCTCCGTTGGGGATCAATCTGTCAGTCGAACAGGTGGATGGGCCGACACGTGGCGCCAAGAACCGCTCGGGCGAATTTGACATCCACACCTATGGCTGGGTGAACGACGTAAACGACCCCAGCCAGGTCGTCGGCTGGTTAGGTTATACCCCTACAGCCAATGCGGTCGGCACTGGTTGGGAAAACGCGAAATTCAATGCTCTGTTTGAGGCTTCGGCAACAGAAATAGACGCTGAAAAAAGAGCGGCCCAGTATGCTGAAATGCAGGAAATATATGCAGATGCAGCCCCTTTGCTTTTCATGTATGAGACGCCCTTTGCGGTGGCAGTATCGACCAGCGTGGACGGATACATTCAGACACCACTGGGAAATAACGTCTTCGATCAGGCGACCGTCAGCCGCTGATCGCTTAAATGCCGCCGGCAGTACCTGCCGGCGGTACATTTGACGGAGGCCTTGATGGCAACCCTTCAATACACATTCAAACGCTTGTTGTTGATGATCCCCACATTCATCCTCGTGATGATCATCATCTTTGTTCTGGTTCGTCTTCTACCGGGGGATCCGGCCATCGCCATCGCAGGAGACCGGGCTTCGGATGCCGATCTTGCTGCTATCCGCGAGAGGTTGGGACTGAACGAGCCGCTGTTGGTGCAGTTTTGGCTGTTTCTGACAAATACGATGCAAGGCGATTTGGGCCGGTCTATCCTGATGCGCGCACCGGTTACTGAAGTCATCATCAACCGCCTGCCGACCACGGCTTTTCTGACAATCTATGCAGTCCTCATGTCTTTGTTGATTGCAGGACCACTGGCGTTTGTTGCAGCTCTGAACCGCGGACGGTGGCCCGACGCAGTGATCCGCACGGTTTTCCAAGTGGGGTTGTCGATGCCTGTGTTTTACATCGGTCTGATCTTGCTGACTTTTCTTGCCGCCCAACTGCGGTGGTTTCCGGTTGGCGGCTATGGCGACACCTTTATGGACAGGCTGTATCATCTGTTCCTGCCTGCCGTAGCGGTGGCGTTGTACACGTCGGCGATCATCATGCGAAACCTGCGCGCCGCCATCATCGAGGTCCTTGATGCCGAATACGTTCAGTTTGCCCGAGCCAAGGGTTTGCCCGACAGGCTGATCTTGGGGCGCCACGTGTTACGTAACGCACTGATTTCGACCGTTACACTTTTGGGTCTGTCTATCGGCAACCTCATGAGTGGAACGCTGGTTACCGAAACAGTTTTCGCCGTACCCGGTGTCGGACGCTTGATGCTTGAGGCGATTTTCGCGCGCGACTACCCGCTCATCCAGGGATTGACGCTGACATTTGCGGTTCTGGTCTCGGTCGTATTCCTGCTTACTGACCTGTTTCAAAGCTCGTTGGACCCGAGGATGCGTTTGACATGACCGACACTGCCACTTCTCCTGGTGGGGCGGGCGTACCGCCAAAGACGCGCATACCAGCGGCGCTACGAAAACCGGGTTTCATAATAGGCCTCTGCATCATTGGAATGTCGACTTTGCTTGCGATCATGCCAAATGCGTTTGCCCCGTATGATCCAAACTTCATCGATTACACCGCGGTCCGACAGCCACCAAGCTGGGCCCATCCCTTCGGCACCGACCTGCTGGGGCGCGACAGTCTGAGCCGCGTTATTTCAGCCTATTCGGTAAACATGCAGATGGCAGTCCTTGCCACAGTCTTTGCCCTGATCATTGGCGTCGTAGTTGGCGCGCTTGTCGGCTACTACCGCGGGATCGCTGATATGATCTTCGGGCGTGTCGTGGACGCGATCATCACGTTCCCATTTCTGGTTCTAGTCATTGCGGTCGTCGCCGTACTTGGGCCGGGCTTGGTCAATATGTACATTGCGATAACGGTTGTTGGTTGGGTCTATTATGCCCGGTTAATGCGAGCCGAGATCATTGCGCAGATGGGAAACGACTACGCCGCTGCGGGCATCGTCATGGGATACTCTGACAGGCGCATTATCTTTCGCCACCTTCTGCCGAATGCGATTACGCCGGTTATCGTCTACTGGATGACAGATATGGCGCTGGCAATTCTGCTGGGTTCGTCGCTTGGGTATCTGGGTCTTGGCGCACAGCCACCGCAGGCGGAATGGGGCGTCCTGATCGCAGAAGGACGTAATTTTATCACAACGGCCTGGTGGTTAAGCCTGATGCCCGGGATCGCGATCGTTATCACAGGTCTTGGATTTTCCCTTATTGGCGATGGGTTGGCAGACCTGCTCAGGCCACGCGGGTAAGGAGTTGGCAATGACAGGCAATCAGCAACCTATCCTCGAAGTGAAAAACCTTAGTACAACCTTCTGGAAAGAAGGGACCCCTTTGCCAGCCGTGCGAGACGTGAGTTTTTCCGTTCGACGTGGCGAAGTCCTGGGACTGGTCGGTGAAAGCGGTTCTGGCAAGAGCGTCACTTTGCGCTCGGTTCTGGGGCTATCGCGGCGCTATGGCGAAGTCACAGGAGTTGTGAATTGGCAGGGGCAAAACCTTGTTCCGCTTTCCGAACGAAAACTGAGGCGCATTCGCGGTGGCGAAATTGCGATGATCTTTCAAGAACCGATGACATCGCTTAACCCGTTGTTGACGGTTGGCATGCAACTGACCGAGACGTTGAAGGCGCATACCGACCTCAATCGCGCGGCGCGCCGTGACCGGGCGGTTGAGATGCTGGATCATGTAGGGATTCCATCTGCCGCGTCACGTTTGAACGAATACCCACATCAGTTTTCAGGTGGTATGCGGCAGCGCGTTATGATCGCGATTGCTCTGGCAGCTAACCCGAAACTGTTGCTCGCGGATGAACCAACCACCGCATTGGACGTTACGATTCAGGCGCAGATTCTTGATTTGATCCTGTCCTTGGCCGATGAGCTTCAGATGGGCGTGGTTCTTGTCACGCATGATCTAGGTGTGGTCGCTCAAACCTGTGAATCCTTGGCTGTCATGTATGCCGGACGGGTGGTTGAACAGGGGGCAGTGCGTCAGGTTTTGAATGCACCACGTCACCCTTATACTGTTGGACTGATGCGGTCTGTTCCTCAGAATGTGCCGCCGCGCACACCGCTCTATTCGGTGCCGGGCACGCCTCCGAGCCTCGAGAGATTGCCTGTCGGATGCGCCTTTGCCCCACGGTGCCACAGCACAGTCGACGCGTGCCTGAACGCGCGCCCACCCTTGTCGGCAATATCCGAGGGTCGTCATGTGGCGTGCTTCAATCATGTGCCTGCAGCTCAGGGAGACGTCGCATGACAGATACGGTCATGGAGATAAACGATGTGGGTCTTCAATTTCATTTGTCACGATCGGTTCTTGATCTGATCCGCCAGCGACCCGGGCGGGTTGTCAACGCGCTGAACGGTGTCAGCCTCGAGCTCAAGCGAGGAGAAACACTGGGCGTTGTCGGCGAGTCTGGGTGTGGCAAGTCCACGCTCGCGCGTTGCATCGTTCGGCTTCACCAGCCTCAGGCCGGCAGTATCCGTTTCGCAGGAAAAGATATCTTTGACCCGAATTTTCGTAACGAGCGCGACTACAACCGTCGCGTTCAGATGATGTTTCAGGATCCTTATTCGTCCCTGAACCCTCGGATGACGACTGGTCAGATTCTGTCCGAGGCTCTTAGTGTTCACAAGATGCGTCCCGAGAGTGAAATTCCTTCGCGCGTTATGGAACTGTTGGATCTGGTACGCCTGCCACAGGACGCCGCATACAAATTTCCACACGAGTTTTCAGGGGGGCAGAGGCAGCGAATTGCTATCGCACGTGCGCTGGCGGTCGAGCCGGAAGTTTTGATTGCCGACGAACTGGTTTCAGCGCTGGACGTTTCAGTACAGGCACAAGTCGTCAATCTTCTGCTTGAATTGCAGGACAAACTGAACCTTACAATTCTTTTCGTCGCACATGACTTGCGACTAGTACGTCACGTCTCGAACCGGGTGGCCGTAATTTATCTGGGCCGGATTGTGGAGATCGGCGATAGCGAAACCTTGTTCTCCGATCCCTCACATCCCTACTCCCAAGCTCTGCTCAGCGCTGCGCCATCGCTTGATCCGGATGACAAAGGGAACGTCATCCGACTGGAGGGTGAGTTGCCGTCACCAATGAACGTACCGCCCGGATGCCCGTTCCACGTGCGCTGTCGTTTTGCCACAAGTCTTTGTCAACGCGACGTTCCCGCACTCAGACAATTTGGGGAGTTTGGAGAGGTCGCCTGCCACCACGCGGAAGAGATCAAAGCACATGCTGGATAGGTTTCATTTATGTCCGAGCGAAAGAATTTCGCTGTTCCGCGACCAAATGAGCGTGCAGGACCTGGATGCCTTTGTACTACCACGATTTGATGCCCATCAAGGCGAATACGTCGCACCGCATGACGAACGTCTGGCGTATCTGACCGGGTTCACCGGATCTGCCGGACTTGCCTTTGTAACACCTGAGACCGTCGCCCTTTTTGTCGATGGTCGATACAGCTTGCAGGCTACGCAAGAGTGCAAAGGCGCGTTGTTCTCTCATCATCATCTTCATGGCGAAACGCCCGAAGAGTGGCTGAGAAAAGAGATGCGTACAGGTTGGCGCCTCGGATATGACCCGATGCACATACCCCCGTCGTGGTTTGACCGGTTTGACGCAGCTTGCAAGGATGTGGGCGCAATGATGGTGCCGCAACAAGTCAATCCGGTCGACGCGGTTTGGACAGATCAACCAGCGCCACCCTGTGGTCGTGTGACAGTTTTACCGTCGCAGATTGCCGGGAAAAACTGTGCAGAAAAATGCTCTGATCTGGCGAACTATCTGGTTCAGCGACAGGCCGACTTTGTTGTCGAAACACAACCTGACAATATCGCCTGGTTACTGAACATTCGCGGCGCGGATGTTGACTATAATCCGGTAGTTAACTCCTTTCTTCTGGCACATCGGGACGGGACGCTGATTTGGTTTGTCGATCCGCAAAAGCTGGATGATTTCGTAGAGAGTACATTGCCCTCAAATCTTCAGATAGTTCCACAGGTAGAGTTTTTGCCCACGCTCAAGGCCAGATTTCGGCCAAATCAGCTGGTATTGGCTGATCCGGATTTCTCACCTGTCGCCGTAAGACAAACCATCGAAGAAGCCGGTGCGAAACTTGGTTCTGAACGCAGTGTGATTACCCGGACTAAGGCATTGAAAAACACGATCGAACTGGAGGGTCTTCGAACCTGCCATTTCACCGACGGAATCGCGTGGGCAGAATTTGGTGCCTGGCTTACAGACACGGTTCCCGTTCGCACCGAAAGTGGTGAACCCGTGACCGAGCGTGAAGCAGAGCAAAAATTGAAGGCGCTGCGCTGCGCACAGCAAGGTTTCCTAGGTGACAGTTTTCATGCGATCTCAGCGGCAGGCGGGAACGCGGCGATGTGCCACTATAGCGCGACCGCGGATCGGAATGATCCTATCCAACCGGATCAAACCTATCTGATGGACAGCGGCGGACAATACGAGACGGGAACGACCGATACCACCCGGTGCTATGCTTTTGGAGCACGGCCTGACGGGTATGATGAGGCATACACGGCAGTCTTCAAGGCCTTCTGTGCCTTGGCCACCTTGCGATTCCCGCCTGGTACCCAAGGGCACCATATCGACGGGATCTGCCGCCGCCCTTTGTGGGATCTCGGGCTGGACTATGACCATGGGACCGGTCACGGCATCGGCCATCGACTGTCAGTGCACGAACACCCGCAGAGAATAGGAAAACCCTATAACCCGATTGATCTGGAACCGGGCATGGTCATGTCGATTGAACCGGGGTTTTACAAGGCCGCCAGCTTCGGCATCCGCATAGAAAACGTCTTTGAGGTCGTCACAGAAGACAACGGTTTCCTTGCCTTCCGCAATATGACGTTTGTGCCAATTCAGACTGACATGTTGATAGTTCAAAACCTGACTATGCCCGAGCGGCACTGGTTAAATCAATATCATCGTCAAATCAGACAGATGCTTTCACCGCGATTGAGTGATCCCGCAAAAGAGTGGCTGACAAAAGTGACGACTGCAATCTGAAACACGAAACGAACTTTTGGCCGGGCTGTATGCTGCTGTGCGGCGAAACGAGTGGCGACGTTTCCAACCGTCAGAATACCAAGCCGATAACGGCTCGCGCGTGGAGTAAGAACAATAAGATGTGCCGGGATCGCCGAAGCGGGTGGTTTTGGTCACATTAAGGGTTGGTAAGATTACCAGATTTATCAGAATATCGCCAATTGGCCCGTGAAATCTCTGTCGATGCCGTGGCATTGGTGCCGGGTCCAAATTTCGAGCGTGCCATGGGCAAGTCTTTCATGACCAACGAACGCCCCATCGTGGTTGTGATACCCGCTTCAGGAGAACCCGCCGCCATTGTTCCAAATCTGGAACTTGGCTCGTGGGATCAATTAAGGTTCGAAGGAGCGGTATTCGATTGGCGGGATGAGGCCGGTTACAAAGGGGCTTTCGCCGCTTTGGCGGACCACCTGAGCATCATGTCCCTTACAGTTGAAGGACAGGTCATGCGTGTTTTTGTCTCTGATGCACTGACCGAAGCTATGCCTGGGTTAAAGATAATTGATGCAGAGCACCAAGTCTCGAAACTGCGCCTGATCAAGTCCAGCAAGGATGTGGCCTCCCTGCAAGCTGCGATCACCATCTCGGAACGTGCGCTTGAGCAGGTTTTCGGGACTGTACGTGCAGGCCAGACCGAGAAACAGATCGAATAGGCTTTGATCCAGGCAATGTTTGCCGAAGGCGCCGATTCACAGGCCTTAACACCGATTGTGGTCGCAGCCGACAACTCGACCCGACCGCACGGGAAAGCGCGTATGGATTATCGGATTCAAACTGGCGATGCGCTACTCTTTGACTTTGGCGCGCGCAAAGATGGACTTGTCTTGGATATTACGCGAACCTTTTTCGTTGGCGAAGTTTCAGATGAGGGCAAGGCCGTCTACGAAACTGTATTGCGAGCAAACCAGATGGGTCTGAACGTGTGTCGCCCGGGTGTGACCGTCCATGATATCGATGATGCGGTCATCGGCGTTCTTGAAGCATCCCCATTCGCCAATCGCATACGCACCAAGACAGGCCATGGTTTGGGTCGGGATTTGCACGAGGCTCCTTATATCATGCGCGGAAACAACCAGGTAATGCGCGCAGGAATGGTCTGGACCAACGAACCGGGTCTGTATGACTTGGGCAGTTTTGGTATTCGTATTGAAGATGACGTCCTGGTCACAGAAGACGGGTGCCAATCACTGACCAGCTTCCCGAAAGAGCGTGTTGTCCTGGGAGCGGGACGTTGATAACCGGGCCGTCCCAGCCACACGGTTGGCGGTCAGTGGTCGGATGCCCACATGACGCGGGTTAGACATGTCGCAAAGCACTGATTGCGAGGCATTGTCTTGGCAATCGCAGGGCACGGGTTCCCCTTCTGCCATGTCTTATCAAGTACAGGAAGTTGGGCTATTGTACCTAGCATTGCGCCTACACATGACGCGTCTAAAGCGCCGGCACCCCGTTTCATATGGTTGTTGTGAATTACAGGCAAAAAGACGCGTTGACCACAAACCTGAAAGGTGACCTATGTCTTTCTCCAGCCGTTCTACAATTTCGCGACGCCGTTTCCTTGCCACGACAACCGCTGGTGCAGCGGCAATTACCCTGCACCCGTTTTCGGTGGCAGCGGCCAGTAATCAGGCGCATCTGCGCATCATGGAAACCACCGACATCCATGTTCATGTGTTCCCTTATGATTATTATGCGGACAAACCCCGCGACACAGTAGGCCTGTCCCGCACGGCGTCGATCATCAACGAAATCCGGTCTGAGGCGACAAACTCGCTCTTGGTGGATAACGGCGATTTCCTGCAGGGCAATCCGATGGGCGACTACATCGCTTACGAGCGCGGCATGAAGGACGGTGACAGCCATCCCATCATCACGGCCTTCAATACGGTCGGGTATGATGCCGCGACGCTGGGCAATCACGAGTTCAACTACGGTCTGGAGTTCTTGGACAAGGCTTTGGCCGGTGCCGAGTTCCCTGTTGTTCTGGCCAATGTCGCCAAGGAAAAAGGTACGAACCCGCGTGACGACAAGACCCTGGTACAGGCTTATGCCATTCTCGACCGTGAAATCGCGATGGGCGACGGCACCAAACATCCGATCAGGATCGGTGTCATCGGCTTTACCCCGCCACAAATCGTGAACTGGGATCGCAGGCATCTGGAGGGCAATGTCCAGGCCCGCGATATTGTCGAGACGGCTCAGGCCTATGTGCCCGAGATGAAGGAACAGGGATGTGACTTGATCATCGCCCTGTCGCATTCGGGGATCGGGGGTGCCGATCATGAGGACGGCATGGAAAACGCATCCGTGGTTCTGGCAGGTGTCGATGGGATCGACGCGCTGGTCACCGGCCACAATCACCTGGTTTTCCCGTCACCGACATTTGCTGACCGCCCAGGGATCGATGTGGAAAAAGGCACGCTGATGGGCAAACCTGCCGTCATGGGCGGTTTCTGGGGGTCGCATCTTGGCCTACTAGACCTGCTTTTGGAACGGGACGGCAAGGAATGGCGCGTCGTTACCACGACGTCAGAGGCGCGACCGATTTCCAAACGCAACGAAGACCGCTCGATCACCGCTCTGGTCGAAGATGATCAGAAGGTTCTGGAGTCGGTTGCGAAAGCTCATGACGAAACGCTGGCCTATGTTCGGCGCGCGGTCGGCAAGACCTCGGCCCCGCTGCACAGCTATTTTGCGTTGGTCGCGGATGATCCGTCTGTGCAGATCGTCTCGATCGCGCAGAAATGGTACGTCGAAGACATGCTGAAAGGCACCGAGCATGAAGGGCTGCCGATCCTGTCTGCGGCGGCACCGTTCAAAGCCGGAGGCCGAGGCGGTCCAGAGTATTACACCGATGTCCCGGTCGGGGACGTTGCCATCAAGAACGTGGCCGATCTGTATCTCTATCCGAATACGGTCCGTGCGGTTCGCGTGAACGGGGCGCAGGTGCGTGGCTGGCTGGAACGCTCTGCCGGTATGTTCAATCAGGTCGAAGCTGGATCCAAGGATGCGATCCTTCTGAACCCCGAGTTCCCGTCGTACAATTTCGACGTGATGGACGGCGTGACGTATCAGATCGACCTGTCGCAACCGTCGCGCTTTGGGCCAAAGGGCGAAGAGGTAAACCCCGACGCAGCTCGGATCGTGAACCTTGCCTTCAATGGCGCGCCTGTTACGGATGATATGGAGTTCATCATTGCCACCAACAATTACCGTGCATCCGGTGGTGGCGCTTTCCCGGGCGCAATGGGCGACACAATCGTGTTCGAAGCACCGGACACCAACCGCGACGTCATTGTGCGCTACATAGTAGAACAGGGCACAATCGATCCCAAAGCGGATGCCAACTGGTCGTTTTCGCCGCTGGCGGACACCACGGTGTTGTTCGAGACCGGTCCAAAAGCCCGCGACTATATGGGCGATGTCAAAGGAGTGGCAATCGAGGACGCCGGGGAAGGTGCAGACGGTTTCGCAGCCTTCCGCATCAAGCTCTGATCCGACCAATTTGTCACAACGATAACCTGACCCGCCACCTTGCTATCTCGGTGGCGGGTTTGCGCTGAACACCCGTACAATTCAAAGCCATCTGCCCCGGCGGCGGAAGATGCTACATTTTCAATCGGCGTTCCCGACATGCGTCGAGAGGGCGGGTCATAGAACTCATCGAACCGTTGGATTGCCAACTGAGCTTCTGCGCTCCCAGCCCTTTCAATAAAAGCTGAACGGGTGACCCAGACCCTTATATCAGACTATCGCGGTGTTGATCATTCTCCTTGCAAGGATGGATCATGACACACAGAAGTAATGCCGATCAGACCATTGATCTGATCAGTGTTTGCGAAGATGGACAAATAGATAAACCGCCTGAAACGGATGAAGGCAGGGGCGAGTTGGTGAAATCTGTATTCAAGGATCTCGCGGCAAAGGGAGTTTGAATACCCTATGGCAGGTAAAAAGTAGACGCCTGCTGAACTGAATCTTTTTTTCCACCATTTGGCAAAGACGACGGGCTGCGATCTGTGGAGCACAGCGACAACAGGTCTTTCAGCTTCTGAATTACATTCGATACCATGAAAGACCCCGCTCTGTTGATATTGAGTTTCTGTAATCCCGTCAGTTTATTCAGTCTCATTTGTACTAGAGGCCGAATTGAAGATTTTACCTTTCCCGTCACTTTCGTCAGCGCTTGAAGCCTGAGTGCAGTTGGATATTACAACGCCTTCGGCTAAATCCAAATTTTATTGTACGCCGTGCGCCATCGAACTCGTTGCCTTACGTCGCGCTTTAGGGTCTTCGTTGCTGTCCCGGCTAGCCCCATTTTACCAACTGCCGAATTTTGACTGATCCGACGTGTCAACTCTCGGCCTTGATCGCAGCAACCACAATGTCGATTGCGTGGTCCAGATCCGATTGCGAGATGGTCAGCGGCGGCGACAATGTCAGAACGCATCCCTGACTGATCTTATAGCTCAAACCGGCCTCCAGACAGGCGTAGTAAATCCGTTCGGCACGCGCATTACCCGGCGTTTTGTCGGCGCGATCATCGACGATTTCGACCCCGAACATCAAACCCCGTCCCCGAATGTCTCCGACGGTAGGTACGTTCTGAAGTTCGTCCATAAGACGGCCAATTGCGTGCTCACCCAACGTGGCCGATCGATGAACCAACCCCTCATCTTCGATGATTTGAAGCGTTGTCAAAGCGGCCCGCGCGGTAACCGGGTTCTTTTCGTGTGTGTAATGACCAATGGCAAAATCTCCGCAGACATCCAATTGTTTGCGGGCAACACAAGCGGCAATGGGCAGGATGCCCCCGCCAAGCGCTTTTCCAAGCGTCACAATGTCGGGGACGATCTCGTCATGTTCAAAGGCAAACATCCTGCCGGTTTTGCCAAGGCCTGTCGGGATTTCATCCATGATCAAAAGCGCGCCGTGACGATTGCACGCCTCGCGCACGGATTTCCAAAACCCCGGCGGTGGTACATAGGGCACCGCACGCATCGGTTCGGCTATGACCGCCGCCACATCTCCTTCACGCTCCAGAACATATTCGACCATTTTCGCGCAGGCCAACCCGCAGGTTTCCGGCCCCGTGTGATTGTATGGGCAACGGTAGCAGGCGAAAGGCGCGACGTGTTCAGTGCCCGACAAGAGGGGGCCCGCGATATGACTGCGGAACGTCGCCTCGCCACCGACGCTTGCGGCGCCAAAGCCCGCGCCATGGAAGGCATCCCAGAAGCTGATCGTTTTGAACCGACCGGTCGCGGCGCGCGCGATCTTGAGGGCAACCTCGTTGGCGTCAGAGCCGCCTGTGGTAAAGAGCATTTTCCCCAGATCGCCAGGTACGATATCTGCCAGTTTTTCCGCCAAGTCCACTGCCGGATCATTGGTAAAGCGGCGGGGCGCGAAAGGAAGATCGTCAAGCTGCGCCTTGATTGCGGCAACCAGACGCGGGTGCCCGTAGCCTATGTGGTGCACCGAGTTTCCATGGAAGTCCATGTACCGGCGACCCTCCATATCCTCGATCCAGATCCCCTCGGCCTTTGCAATGGTGTTGACGCAGGGTGATGACAGAGATTGATGCAGGAATACATCCGCATCGCGTTTGAGCAGAGGTGTCGACTTTGGTCCCATGGACTTTCTCAACCACGCCTTGCGCGCCTCGGATGTGTTTGATTCCCCTTCCGTGTGGACAATCTGTGGCATGTCCGCTCCTCGTTTCTGTCATCAAAAGATGCGGGCCCCTAAAGGCCCGCCAGTATCAGGGAGGATATGAGGCGCCCTTCCCGTCTGTGGGGAAAGGACGCAAGGTTTAGTTGGGCCAGGGCAGCGAATAGGTTTTGACGTTGGTGAAAAACTTCATCGCCTCGATAACACCCTCCTTCACGCCGTTTCCGCTGTCCTTGATGCCGCCAAAGGGTGACATTTCAATGCGGTAACCCGGTTGTTCCCAGATGTTGCAGGTGCCGACATTCAATCCGTTGATAAAGGCGATGGCCCTGTTCAGGTCATTGGTGCAGACCCCAGAAGACAGGCCGAACTCGGTCGAATTTGAGATCGCCATCACCTCTTCGTCGTTGTCTGGCACGCGTACGATTGGCACGATAGGACCGAAAGTTTCTTCCATCACCAGCTCGCTGTCATGGGGAACCTTGTCGACGACGATAGGCGGCAGCAATGCGCCCTGACGGCCCGGGTGATACAGGATTTCTGCACCCTCTTTTTCAGCCTGAAGAACGCGGTTTTCGAATATCTCTGCGGCTTTATCGTGGATCACGCAACCCAGCTCGGTTTCGGGGTCTTGCGGATCGCCAAATCTGATCTTCTTGGCCTTCTCCAGAACCAGCGGTACAAACTTGTCGGCCACACTTTCCTGCACGAGGATGCGCTTGACCGCCGTACACCGCTGACCGGAGTTTCCGGTCGCACCCGCCACTGCGATTGTTGCGGCCTTGTCCAAATCCGCATCACTGAGGTCATTCAGAACGATCAGAGGATCATTGCCCCCGAGTTCCAGCGCCTGCCGCTTGTAGACGCCTTTTTCAGCTATCAACTTGCCCACCGGCACACCCCCGGTGAAGGTGATGATGTCGATATGTTCATTGGTGATCATCTCATCGCCAATGTCAGCAGGCCAGCCGGTCACCACCTGGAACATCTCGTGCGGCAGGCCTGCCTCGTAAAGTATGTCGGCCAATGTCAGCGCGGTCAGCGGAGTCAGTTCCGTGGGTTTACAAACCATACAATTGTTTGTTGCAATAGATGGCGCGATTTTGTGGCTTACCATATTCAAAGGGTGATTGAACGGGGTAATCGCACTGATTGCTTTCACCGGCTCTCGGGTGGTGAAAATCTTGCGGGCTTTGCCATTGTGGGTCAGATCGCAGGAAAAGATCTCGCCATCGTCCTTTAGTGCCTCAGCCGCCGCAAACTGATAAACATCCTGTGCGCGTTTGGTTTCGTAGATCGCATGCTGGTGGCAGATGCCCAGCTCCAACGTCAGCCATTTTGCAAGGTAATCGCGTTTCTCGCCGATCAGCTCGCCTGCGCGCTGCAAAATCTGGCTGCGCTCGTACCGGGTCAGTTTAGGTTTGTAATTCGCCGCGATTTCGAAAGCCCTGCGTGCGTGTTCTGCGGTGCCAGCGGGAACATGGCCCACGACCTCGTTGGTGTACGGGTAAAGAACAGGAATGGTTTTCTCGGTAAAGACGATCTCGCCACCGATCCGCATTCCTTCGTTACGAACTTCGATTTTCGACATGGTCTGGTCTTTCATGGCTTACTGTGCCGCCGCTGTAGTTGCGTAGAAAAAGGCATCAAAGTTGCGCAGCACGGGTTGGTTTGGCAGGTCGATGACACGGTTCACGATGAAGGGAACTTCTTGTTCCGTCAAACCACCATGGCTGCGCAGGGGCTCTTTGAGCGCTGCCAGATCGTGGCGATGCTCGGACGTTCCGATGCAAATGTTTTCGCCAGAAACCATCACAATGTCGCCAATCCGATCACCGGGCAATTCGAACCGTTCAATGGCCTGAGCCTTGGTCAGCACATGGGTGATCCCGTCGGTCGCCTTGAGTTTGGCAATGATGTCACTCTGATCCGCGCCATCCGGCAGATAAGCGGTCGCGAACGAACCCAGTGCACCATGATGCACGACATAGGGGTCAGTGATCGGAAGGATGACCCGTGCCGCGTCCTTGCCCAGCCATTCGTCCATCAGGTCCTGCACATAGACGACCGAAGGGGATCCATCTGCCAGGTGCTTAGGCTTCATGCCGTGATCAGCCGTCACCACGATGGCGGCCCCCAATGCGTCCAACTCGCCCAGATAGCGGTCGAACATGGCGTAGAAATCAAGTGCGCCCTTTTGATCGGGTGCAAACTTGTGCTGGATATAGTCGGTAGTCGACAAATACATGACGTCGGGCTTGAACTCTTTCAGCAGCTTGACGCCAGCAGCAAAAACGAATTCCGACAGCTCGGCCGAGTAAACCTCGGGCACATCCATGCCCAGCCACTTGCTGGCGTTGTCGATGCCATGTTCCTCAAGCGTTGTTTCGCCCGAACGCTCAGAAGAGAATGCAACCGCCCTGCCCTCGTCAAACTTCAGCCCGGCACCAAGCAGCGCGCGAAGCTTGTCCTTGGCGGTTACCATCGCCACCCGGAAACCTGCATCATAGAACTGCGAGAAGATGGTCGGCGCGCGCAGGAAGCGGACATCGTTCATCATCACCTCTTCACCGGTGTCGGGATCGATAAGGTAGTTGCCGCAGATTCCATGCACGATCGGCGGACGCCCGGTGGCAATCGAAAGATTGTTGGGGTTGGTGAACGACGGAATAACAGAATGCGCCAGACGGTCTGTACCTTCCTCCCGCATCCGTTTGAGGTTGGGCATCAGCCCTTTCGCAATCGCCACGTCGAGGTATTCAGGTTCACATCCATCAAGGCAGATGGCAATTGCGGGCACCTTCGGCGTTGGGTAGACGCGCTCATTTGCTTCGACAGGGGTTTGAATGGTCATCTGTGTTTTCCTTGATTTTTATGCGGCCAACTTGGCGCGTTCTTCCAGTGCCCGGAGAGGAGGCGCAGCGCTTGTCACGCCCATTTCTTCCAGAGATTCTTTTGCAGCGATCACAACTTTACGCATGACATCTTCGTCCATCTGGCCGATGCAACCGACGCGGAAACTGTCGACGACAGTCAGTTTGCCCGGGTAGATAATGAACCCTTTTTCCTTCATCCGGTTGTAGAACTGATCGAAAACGAAATTCTCATCAGCCGGGCAGAAGAAGGTGACGATGATCGGGCTCAACCAACGATTATCCAGCAGCGTCTCGAAACCCAGTTCCCGCATGCCCGCGACCATGACGTCCCGGTTGCGGGTATAGCGGGCGCCGCGACCTGCAACACCGCCTTCGGCAGTGTGCGCCCGAAGTGCCTCGATGAAGGCCGCAACCACATGCGTCGGCGGGGTAAACCGCCACTGTCCCGTTTTGTTCATATGCGCCCACTGCGCATACACATCCAGAGACAGCGAATGACTGTTGCCTTTTGCTGCTTCCAGCTCGGTCTTGCGCGCCACGATGAACCCGAAACCCGGAACGCCCTCGATGCATTTGTTCGCCGAAGACACCATGGCCTCGTAACGGATTTCAGTTGGTTTGAGCTCAATCGCTCCAAAGGCGGACATCGAGTCAATCAAGAGCTTGCGCCCGGCGGCATATGTGACCTCCGAAATCTCTTCGACCGGGTTCAGAATGCCCGAGCTGGTTTCGCAGTGAATGGCGACGACATGCGTGATGTCCGGGTCATCCGCGAGAATGCGCGCAACCTCATCACCCCTCGGCGGCAGGTAATCGCCTTTGTCCAACACAACATGATCACGACCCAGGTACTGCAACGTTTGTGCCGAACGCTGCCCATAAGCACCATTTGCCAATACCAACGCCTTTCCGTCTCGCGGAATAAAGGATGCCAGCATCGCCTCGACGGAAAACGATCCGCTGCCTTGCATCGGTACGCAATCGAACGCGTCGGCACCCTCGCCAAGCAGGTTCAGCAGGCTTGACCGCACCTCCCGCGTCATGGCGCGGAAATCATCGTCCCAGCTACCCCAGTCACGTAACATTGCCTCTTTGACCGCGTAGGACGTTGTCAAAGGACCGGGCGTCAAAAGGTAGGGTTCACCAAGGCGCGGTTGCTCTAATTTTGGTTTGGATGGCGTCATTACCAGGCTCCAGAACAGCGTTTTCAGGAACACAATTGCAGCAACGCTTGCTATATGTGAAATTGCAATTATCAATCTAATCATAAGCGCAGCCTATGAACGAATCTACAGGGAACTGCCATGCGACACAGCCAGTTGAAAGCCTTTCACTACGTGGCCAAACATGGGGGTTTTTCCCGTGCGGCAGAGGCTTTGTATCTGACCCAGCCAGCGATTTCCGAGCAGGTCCGAAAACTGGAACAGGATCACGACCTGCTGCTGTTCCAGCGTGAACGAAAACGCGTGAACCTGACGCCCGAAGGCGAACAGCTTTACAGATTCACAAAACAATATTTCGAGATCGAAGATCAGATTGAGGATTACCTCTCTGAAACCAAAGCCGCGATCGATGGTGAATTAAGGATTATTGCCGATTCAGCGCATCACATGACGTCTTTTCTGGGTTCGTTCCAAAAGAAATATCCGAAAATCACGATCACTGTGCGATCCGGCAACACCGAAGAAATCCTGGAAGAGCTTCGGTCTTACAATGCTGAGATCGGCGTTGTAGGCAGCCTGTCTCCTGGCAAGGACATGGACGTATTGAATTTGGGGTCCACTGAAATTGTGGCCTTTGCTGGCCAGGGCGTGCTTTTGGCATCAAAACCCACCCTGACCCTGAAGGAGCTGGCCGAGTTGCCCCTGATTTTCAGAGAGCACGGGTCAAAAACACGCGAGAAACTGGAAGAAGCAGCCGAGAAACAAGGTATAAGGTTAAACCCGGCGATTGTAGCTGAAGGCCGAGAAGCCGTTCGCGAACTTGTTGCTTCGGGTGCAGGTATCGGTTTTGTATCTCAGGCGGAATATGGGCACGATGATCGACTGCGGCAAATCAAATTGAAGGGTGTGAAATTGCAAATGGGTGAAAGCATGATCTCACTTTCCCAGCGTCGTGACGTCAAGATCATACGGGCGTTTATGGACTTTGCGGAGCGGGTTCTTGGGGAGAAGGAAACCGCCGGAGATATGTGACCGGCGGGTTCTTGAGTTTTT
>NZ_JBQFYP010000015.1:0-86411 GCF_056541545.1 Ruegeria sp. AG7 | reverse complement strand
TCGCAAACTTATCCCGCCGCGACGCATTGAATTTGAAAGGCATCACAGCATCCCGCAGTCAAATCAAAGGACCAGCTACGCATCGGAAACGATTTGTGCAACACGCTCGTTCAGCTCTGCCCTGCCGGAAGACCACTTGCGAGAGGGGCTTGCAAAGCTCAACGTTCTGACCGGTGATATTCTAAACCACGCGTGACGGGTAACGGATTGCAGGATTGTTAAAACGTCGCCACTGATTCGCGCCGTTTTGGTTTGTCGGAGACCGGGATGCGGTTGCCATTCGGGCACGAGGGATCGTTCGGAACCCGCGTGGCTTCACGAAAATGTCACGAAAACCGGGCCGATCCTCAGAAAATTGCCAGCGACAGGTCGTTGGGGATATTTCTGCTTATGGTTGCTTGAAATTTCATCAAGGCTTTATCCCAGAGCCAAAAGATGTCACGGTTTGCGGCAGCGAAAGACAACTTTCGCAACTTCTTTACCGACAGAAACCAAGAAAGCTGCGACGCAGTGTTCCTTGCGAATTGGCAAAATCAAAATCGAAATGAACGAAGTCTCAGCGGGCGTCGGTCTAATCCGGCTGCTGCGTGCGACCCCGATCAAGTGGGGCCGCGCAGCGACGAACTTATGGGAGAGAAATCATGAACAGATACATTCGGAACTCAGTGGCGGGGCTTTTGTCGTCGACCATGATCACAGGTGCCGCGTTTGCCGCTGGCACGCATCCTGAAACCGGCGAAGCGCTGGCGGACGATCAGACCTTTACCTACCGCATTCTGGACGAGCACAGCTCGGTCGATCCGCAGGTTGTCGAAGACGTTTCCGGTGCTGAAATTGTACGTGACCTGTTTGAAGGGCTGATGAACCAGGATGAGGATGGCAATCTGGTTCCGGGCGTTGCAACAGGTTACACCGTCGATGACAGCAAGAAGGTTTACACCTTCACACTGCGCGACAATGCGAAATGGTCGAATGGCGACCCGGTAACCGCCGGAGATTTCGTTTTTGCATGGAAACGCGCAGTTGATCCGGCACTGTCCTCTCCTTACGCGTGGTTCATGGAGCTGATGTCGATCGAAAACGCTTCGGCAATCATCGCAGGCGAAAAGCCGATTGATGATCTGGGCGTCAAAGCCATCGATGACACAACCCTGGAAGTCACGTTGAGCGCGCCGCTGCCGTATTTCCCGCAGATGACGACGCATTCGACAACCTTCCCGGCACCTCAGAAGGTGATCGCGGAATTTGGTGACGAATGGACCAAACCGGGAAACATCGTGTCGAATGGCGCGTATGTTCTGACCGAGCACTTGCCGCAGGAACGTTCGGTCCGTGAGCGCAACGAGATGTACTGGGACAATGACAACACCATCATCGACAAGGTTGTGGCACTGGTCATCAATGATGAAAACGTAGCCCTGACCCGCTATCTGGCCGGTGAACTGGACCGGACCGAAGTTCCTGCCGGTCAATTCCCGCGTCTGCAAGAAGAGCATCCGGGCGAGGCCATCAGCTTCCCGCGCCTGTGCAACTATTACTACACGTTTAACGTGTCTGACAGCGGCCCTGAAGAATTCAAGAACCCCAAAGTTCGTCAGGCTCTGTCGCTAGCCGTTGACCGGGACATCATCACCAAGAACATCAAGGCCGGTGGCGAGCCGCCCGCGTATACATTTGTGCCAGAAGCAACCGCAGGCTTTACGGTTCCGGTCGTTGAAATGGCGTCAATGAGCCAGGCCGAGCGCGATGAGCTGGCCAAGGAACTGTTGGCCGAGGCCGGCTTTGGTGCGGATAACCCTTTGACCTTCTCGATGGTCTACAACACTTCGGAAGCCCACAAGAAAGTTGCTGTCGCGCTGAGTCAGATGTGGAAGCAAAAACTGGGCGCCAATGTTGAACTGGCCAACATGGAATGGAAAGTCTTCCTGGAAGAGCGGGGCAACCAGAACTTTGATCTGGCCCGCGGCGCGTGGTGTGGCGACTATAACGAAGCCTCAACCTTCCTTGACCTGTTGCAGTCGGATTCGGGTTACAACGACGGCAAGTATAACAATGCCCGTGTGGACGAGTTGTTGGCCGAAGCCAAAACTTCGGACGATCCGGCACCGCTGTACACCGAGGTCGAGCGTATTATCGCTCAGGAAACCCCCGTTATCCCGATCTATCACTATGCTGGTGTCTACATGATGGACAGCGATGTCGGAAACTGGCCGGTCAAAAACGTAGAGCAAAACTGGTATTCCAAGAACCTCTACAAAATCGCCGAGTAATCATCTTCTGACCATGACCTGCCCCGAAGTTTTCTTCGGGGCAGCGCCATCTATTGGGGGCATTGAATGCTTGCCTATGTCATTCGGCGGGTGCTGACCGCCATACCGACGATCCTGCTGCTGATCGTCGCCTGTTTCTTTTTGATGCACTATGCGCCCGGTGGGCCCTTTACCTCGGAACGGACATTGCCGCCGCAGGTTCTGGCCAATATCGAGGCGCGGTATGGTCTGGACCAGCCGTTGTGGAAGCAACTCTGGGACTATCTGTACAATATCGTTGTGCATTTCGATTTTGGACCGTCCTTCAAGTTCAAGGACCGCGATGTGAACGACATCATCGCGCAGGGCTTTCCGATCTCGCTGACCTATGGGTCGCTGTCCTTTCTGGTCGCTACTGTGGTTGGCATCGGGCTGGGGATTGCCGCCGCGATCCGGCACAACAGCTGGATCGACTACTTTGCGGTTGGGCTGGGGATTGCAGCGCAGGCGCTGCCCAACTTCATCATGGGTCCGATCCTGATCCTGACCTTCACCCTGTGGCTGGGATGGTTGCCCGGCGGTGGGTGGAATGGTGGTCAATGGCCCTATCTGATCATGCCGGTTATCGCCCTTGCGACATCTTACATGGGATCGATTGCACGGATCACCCGGTCTTCAATGCTGGAGGTTCTGAATTCGAACTTTATCAGAACCGCCCGTGCCAAGGGCCTGCCGACAAGAACCGTGATCTGGCGCCATGCGATGAAGCCGACCTTGCTGCCGGTCGTATCTTATCTGGGGCCGGTGTTTGTGTATGTGCTGACCGGATCCGTCTTTGTTGACATCTACTTCTCGACCGGTGGCCTGGGGCAGGCTTATGTCGGCTCGGCCTTGTCACGCGACTATGCCGTGCTGCTTGGGGTTACGATCCTCTATGGCGTTCTGACCGTTCTGGTAAACCTGCTGACCGATCTGGCCTATGCCTGGTTCGATCCGAAGATCCGCTACTGAGGGGTTGGATATGCTAGGAAAATCACAAAAAGCTGCGCATCTGGCCGAAGAAATCACCGATTATACAGCCGTTCAGGGGCGTTCGCTCTGGCAGGACGCGCGCATGCGCTTTGTACGAAACAAAGCAGCAATGGCCAGTGTGTTCATTTTGCTGCTTATCGTGTTGTTCACAATCCTTGGCCCGTATTTTGCGGTCTGGAGCAATGAAGAGATCGACTGGAATGTCATGGGCGATGTCCGGGGCATGGGAATGCCGTCGATGGAAACGGGTCACTATTTCGGTGTCGATGATCTGGGGCGCGATCTGTACAGCCGCGTCATTCAGGCTACCACGACGTCCCTGCTTGTGGGGTTGATCGGGGCGGCGACCGCTCTGATCGTTGGTACGTGTTATGGCATTACTGCCGGTTACTTTGGGGGTCGGACGGATGGCGCCATGATGCGTTTTGTCGACATCCTTCTGGCTATCCCGACAACTCTGATCATCATCCTTCTGCTGGTTGTTGCCGGGCGATCCTTCTTCACGCTTTTCATCGCACTGGGCGCGGTTGGATGGCTGACCATGTCACGTATCGTTCGCGGGCAGACGCTTGCCCTGAAGAACCGCGAATTCATCGAGGCTGCTCGCGCCGCGGGCGTCAGTGAATTCACGATCATGTATCGCCATATATTGCCTAATCTGCTGGGTGTCGTGATCGTCTATGCCTCGCTTCTGGTGCCCGAAATGATCCTGACCGAAAGCTTCATCTCATTCCTGGGTCTGGGAATTTCCGAACCTTACACGTCGCTGGGAAGACTGATCGCAGAAGGGGCGGGAACCATGGGCTATGGAACGCTGTGGCAATTGATGTTCCCGCTGACATTCTATGTCGCCATTATCATCACGATGTTCTTCATCGGCGATGGTCTGCGTGACGCTTTGGATCCGAAGGACCGCTGATATGAGTCTGTTTTCCGTAAAGAACCTGAGCGTCCGGTTTGACACCCCTGATGGTGTCGTCGAGGCGGTCAAGGATATCAGTTTTGATATCAATCCGGGCGAATGCCTTGGTATCGTTGGTGAAAGTGGATCCGGCAAAAGCCAGACTTTCATGGCCGCTATGGGTTTGTTGCCCTCTGCCGGACACGCCAGCGGGTCAGCCAAGCTGAACGGTCAGGAGATATTGAACCTGCCAGTGAACAAGCTGAACCAGATCCGCGGCGATGATGTTGGCATGATCTTTCAGGATCCTCTGACCGCTTTGACACCACATCTGAAGATTGGGCAGCAGATGCGCGAAGTGCTGCAGGTCCACGAGGGCCTGAAGGGGTCCGCGGCGCGCGCGCGCTGTCTGGAGTGGTTGGACAGGGTGCGAATTCCCGAAGCGGGCCGTCGTCTGGACCAGTTCCCGCACGAATTATCCGGCGGAATGCGGCAGCGTGTGATGATTGCGATGTCGATGCTGTGCAGCCCCAAACTGCTTATTGCGGACGAGCCGACGACAGCGCTGGATGTTACTGTTCAGGCAGACATCCTTGACCTGATGGTTCACCTGCAAAAAGATGAGGGCACCGCAATTGCACTGATCACGCATGACATGGGCGTCGTTGCGCGCATGTGCGACCGGGTTCAGGTCATGCGGATGGGTGAATTCGTCGAAGCCGGTGAAACACGCGCGCTGTTCCGAAATCCGCAACATGAATACACGCGGGCCCTGCTGGAGGCGATGCCCCGGATTGATTCCGGCGACGCACCGCGCGCTTTGGAAAAGGCCGAAGAACCCCTTCTCAAGGTCGATGATGTCAAGGTTCATTTCCCTATTCATGTCTCTGGCGGGTTGTTCGGGCGCAAGGTTCCGCTGAAAGCTGTCGACGGTGTCAGCTTTGATATTCGCAAGGGCGAAACTCTGGGTGTCGTGGGCGAATCCGGTTGCGGAAAATCGACACTGGCGCGCGCGGTCTTGCAACTGATCGAACCCAGCGCGGGCGGCGTCAGCTGGTTGGGCCATCCGATCGTCGGCTTGAAGCGATCCGAGCTGAACAAATACCGCAAGGACCTGCAGATCGTGTTCCAAGACCCGTTGGCCAGTCTTGATCCACGCATGACCATTTCAGCGTCGATTGCTGAGCCGCTGAAAACCTACCGCCCCGATCTGACGGACCGGGAACGCAAACAGATGGTCGCCGAGATGATGGAGCGGGTTGGTCTACAGGCCAACATGATCAACCGTTACCCGCACGAGCTGTCCGGAGGGCAGAACCAGCGCGTCGGCATTGCACGGGCGATGATCAACAAGCCCAGGCTGATTATCTGTGACGAAGCGGTTTCAGCGCTGGACGTTTCCATTCAGGCACAGATTGTCGAGCTGCTAAAGGAACTTCAGCAGGAATTTGGCCTGTCGATGATCTTTATCAGCCATGACTTGTCGGTTGTGCGTGCGGTATCGAACCGGATCATGGTTCTGTATCTTGGTCGGATTGTGGAAATGGGTGATGGAGAGGTGATCTGCTCGGAGCCGATCCATCCTTATACTCAATCACTGATCTCGGCCGTGCCGATACCGGACCCGGATGTAGAGCGGACGCGGCAGCGCCTAAAACTGCCGGGTGAGCTGCCATCGCCGCTGGATCCCAAAGCCGCGTTGCGGTTTTTGCCCAGCCGACTGGTCAACGGTCACAGCGACTATGTTCCTAAGCTGCAAGAAGTCGCACCAGACCATTTTGTAGCGGAACACGACACGCTGGATTCCATCATGGCCAATGGCTGATCGAAAGGTCTGTTGCAGGTTTTCGATGCTTGGTGCGTGTACCGAAAACCTGCGCAGGGACTGTTCGAAGAAACCGCAGCGTGTGGTGGGGCTTAACGTTCGGGAATGAAAGACAATCCTGACACAAGCTGTCGCAGGCCAAGAGCTGCTCCGGCAAAGATCGCCGCAAAGGTTATGGGCGCGCTATAGGCCAGCAGAGAAAAAGCGGAGATGCCTTGCCCGACACTGCATCCAACCGCAATTATTGCCCCGGGCCCCATTATCGCCGCCCCCAACATCTGCCGCTTAAGCTCACGTGGATCTTCGCAGGCTTCCCATCGGAAATGACCTTTTGACCATGACCCCAGGAAAGCACCAATCAGAACCCCTGAAACCGAACCGACCGCAAACGAGAGCGTGTTGCCTGAGGCGGTCATGAGATAGAACACGGTATCACCCAAAGGCGCGGCAAACGTGTGTGTCTGCAAGGTCTCACCGTCAAACCCGTGTGTGGCTACCCAATTGGTGCCAAGCCAGCCTGAAACGACTGCCAATCCGACCGCCGCACCCCAAAAAACCTGCGCAGGTGATTTACGAAAACGATCATTTGTCAGGGCAAACACTACTATGGCAGAGCCGACAAGCGTTCCTGTAACCCATGCAGGTATCGACGTCAGCCGTTCGGCAAGGAAGCTGACGCTTTGTGGATTACCGAGATCCATGGCTTCGGGAAAAAGCCAGATCCTGACATAGGCCAGAGGGCCGGACATGACCACATATGCGGAAAGGCCCACGATCAGGACAATGACGAATGACCGAAGGTCACCGCCGCCAAGGCGCGCGAGCGCGCCATAGCCACAGTTTCCGCTGATGGCCATGCCATATCCGAACATCATTCCGCCAATGACCGATCCGATCGGATTCCACGTCTGCGCAATATAGGTCGTGCTGAGTGGATCAATCCACCCTAACGCCATGCCCAAATGGCTGCCGACGATCGCAACACCAATCGCGACGGCCCACATACGCAGGCGCCGGTCGTCATTTGCATAAAGATAATCTTCAATCGCACCCAAGGTGCAGAACCGCCCAATGCGCGCGGCAAGCCCAAGTACAATGCCGCCGACCAGACCGACCAGCGCAACTGTATTGGCGTCTCCCAGAAGTTCGAACATGGCCAGTCTCCTCCCAAAGCTGGCGGTGTTTCTCTCGGGCTTCTACTTGTCCCGACAGAAAAGATTGTAGACGACTTCCAGAATCTGAGTCGACCGGTCGTCCGCCAATCTGTAGTAGATCGTTTTGCCTTCGCGTCGTGTCTTGACCAGCCCTTCAAAGCGCAGGCGGGACAACTGTTGGGAAACGGCAGCCTGTCTGGCCGACAGCATTTCCTCCATCTGCGTGACGGATTTCTCGCCAGATGACAAATAACACAGAATCATCAGCCGCCCCTCATGGCTGATCGCCTTGAGGAAATTGGACGCCGTCTGGGCGTTATCCATCATCCTGTCCAAGTCCTCGTCGCACATGTCCTTGGTGAACACGGGCAGTTTCGACTGTTTGTCCAACAAGATCCTCTCGCTTTCGTGGCTTCACGTATTCAAAACAGTATATGTAAATCCTGGGGATTTAACCAGAGCTCTCGATCATTACTCCGGCGTCACGTAGTAAAACACCCAATAGCCCCCAGAAAAAGTCTTCGCCAGGATAACCCTCGATCCGGCCGATTTCATGACCGTCCTCCAACAATACAAAGGTCGGCGTATAGAAAAGGGGCCGATCCAGGGTAATCCATTCGGGCGTGGATGCGTGGATGTCCGTTCGTTGCAATGGGGCAGCTTTACCTTCCGCTGTCAGCGGGTAGATTTCGGAAATTTCGGCGTCCCAGCGGGCGCACCACATGCACCCGTCTTCTTCCGCCATCAGCAACACCATTTCAGCCCGCGACGCAGCAGGCCAGATCAACAATGTGATGACGAACAATGTTTGAATTGCGTGACGCATCAAAAGCTCCGATTGACCGAGGTGATATATCTTTATTATTTTGAATGTATGAATAATAGCCTGTCAGGACGGATTTGACCATGCTCGACATCACGTTTGCAGGGGCTCTGATTGCGGGGCTTTTGTCTTTCCTGTCCCCCTGCATTCTGCCCATAGTCCCGTTCTACCTCAGCTATCTGGCGGGCGTCGGGATGGAGCAGATTTCGGCCGGTTCGACGATCACCCCGGATGTTCGCCGCCGGGCGACCCTGTCAGCGATAGCTTTTGCCGCTGGGATCATAACGGTCTTCATGGCGCTTGGGGCCACGGCGTCGATCTTCGGTCAGATGGTACGCGCGTATTTCGACATTCTGCGATGGATCGCTGCGCTCATCATCATCGCGATGGGCCTGCATTTTCTGGGTCTTTTCCGCATCGGCTTCCTGTATCGACAGTTTCGCGCAGACATCGGTGAGACGACAAATGTAAGCGTGATCGGGGCATATGTTCTGGGGCTGGCTTTTGCCTTTGGCTGGACGCCTTGCGTCGGGCCGGTTCTGGCGGCGATCCTGTTCACGGCGGCCGGAACCGAGACCGCCTGGCGCGGTGCCGCGCTTTTGTTTGTCTATGGGGTTGGCATGACGGCGCCGTTTGTTCTGGCAGCCTTTTTGGTTCGACCCTTCATGCAATGGATGGCGCGCTTCCGGAAACATCTGGGAATCATTGAAAAGGCGATGGGTGTCTTGCTGATTCTTTTTGGCGTCCTGATCGCGACCAATTCCATAAATCTAATCGCACAATGGATGCTGGATCACATGCCTTGGCTGGCGGCCATCGGCTAATTCGGGAGGACACCATGACACGGGTAATACTGTTCTTGATTACAGGGCTGTTTGCAGGGGCGGTTTCCGCAGCTGAACTGGGGGATGACGGTCTGCATAAAACGCCGTGGATGCGAGACACGTTCAAAGACCTTCGTGAAGACCTTGAAGAGGCGAGGGGGGAAGGTAAGCGGCTGGTTCTGTTCATTGAACAACAGGGCTGCATCTACTGCAAAAAAATGCATGAAGAGGTTTTCCCCCAACCCGACCTGTCTTCGTATATCGAAGAAAACTTCTTTGTCGTTCAGCTGGACTTACACGGAAGCACCTTGGCCACCGATTTTGACGGAGAAGAAGCCGAGCAAAGATCACTGATGCGCAAATGGGGGATTCTGTTCACCCCTACATTGGTTTTCTTACCGGAGGACGTATCAGAGGATGCCACAGCAATCGAAGCGGCCGTTGCGGTCATGCCCGGGGCGTTCTCGAAGGGAACGACCCTCGATCTTTTTACCTGGGTCAATGAAAAACGGTACGAGCTTGATAATGGGGAAGATTTTCAACGGTATCATGCGCGCCGCATTCAAGAGCGAAACAATGTTTCGCAAGATTGATGCGGCGCAATATAAATAAAAAAATTCATTAAGATGAATTTAATGTTGCGATGAACCCTGCCCGTCGACTACGGTACACAGAGGCTTTGGGTCGCAAAGCGCCATCGGCGCGGTAGCAAATGGGAGGGATCATGAAGCTGAGACACTTGACTTTGGCTTGTATCATAACAGGCAGTGCCGCCATCGCGGCAGAAACAGGACCAAAAGACGTACAGTTCGACGATTATGGTGCGATCGAGGCTTCATTGACCGGCGTCGATGGCGATGCGGCAAACGGTGCGATCATCGTGGGCGAGAAATCCAAGGGCAACTGTGTGGCCTGTCACCAGGTCACGGCCTTGGCGGATATTCCGTTCCATGGCGAAGTCGGTCCGCTGCTGGATGGGGCCGGGGATCGGTGGTCCGAGGCGGAGCTTCGAGGACTGGTCGCAAATGCCAAGATGACGTTTGACGGAACGGTCATGCCGGCTTTCTACAAGGATGACGGCTATATCCGCCCGGGCGACGCCTATACGGGCAAAGCCCCGTCAGGGCCTTTGACGTCAATCCTGACTGCACAGGAAATCGAGGACGTCGTCGCGTTCCTCGCAACCCTTAAAGAACAATAATCACGCTTTCAGGCGTGAATTCGTGAGGATCCAAAGGAGATTGAAAATGGAACTTTCTCGTCGCGAGACTCTGGCTCTCGGTCTGGGCGCTGCGGTCCTGACCCTGATGCCGTTCCGCGCAAATGCGGCTGCGGAAGACGCGATAGCTGCGTTTACTGGCGGTGCAGACATGGCCGACGGCGGTGTGACACTGACGGCGCCGGAAATTGCCGAGAACGGAAACACCGTTCCGATCGAAGTCAGCGCGCCGGGTGCGGCTGCAATCCTGATCGTAGCAGCCGGAAACCCCGAGCCCGGCGTTGCCACGTTCAACTTTGGCCCGCTGGCTGCTGCACAGGCGGCTTCGACCCGTATTCGACTTGCCGGAACGCAGGATGTCATTGCTGTGGCCAAAATGGCTGATGGCAGCTTTGCCAAGGCCTCGGCAACCGTAAAAGTGACAATTGGCGGCTGCGGCGGCTGATCGCCGCGCGCCCTGAAGAACAGGAGAACAACCAATGGCATCCGGTGTAAAACCCCGCGTCAAGGTTCCAAAAACAGCCGCTGCTGGCGAAGCAGTCACGATCAAAACGCTGATTAGCCACAATATGGAAAGCGGTCAGCGAAAGGACAAGGAAGGCAACGTTATCCCGCGGTCGATCATCAACCGATTCACCTGCGAGTTTAACGGCCAACTCGTGATAGACGTGGCCATGGAACCAGCGATTTCGACAAACCCGTACTTTCAATTCGATGCAACCGTGCCCGAAGCCGGGGAATTCGTCTTCACGTGGTATGACGATGACGGTTCTGTTTACGACACAAAAAACTCGATCGAGATCGCCTGACGGCTCGACCGCACTGGCAGATCAGCGCCGGTGGCGAAACCTGCGCTGATCACCCAAGGGAGGAACGCAATGAATAAAAAAGCACTCACGGCGATCGCGGCAGTTCTGGCATTCCCAGTATCAGTGGCCGCCGGACCTGACGAAGACAAGTTGGTGATCAACGAAGAATTGGAAATGGTTTCGGTGACCGAAGCCCCGGCCCATGTCGAGAACTTCGATACGATTTACTCGGGGTGGCATTTCAGGACCGATGAAACCCAGGCTTTGCAGATCGACGATTTCGACAACCCGGCGATGGTATTTGTCGATCAGGCCTCGGACCTGTACCAGACTGTCGATGGGGCGGCTGGCAAAAGCTGCGCGTCCTGCCACAGTGACGTGGAAAGCTTTGAGGGGTTGCAGGCATCTATGCCCAAGGTCGATGCGGAAACCGGCAAGCTGGTGGTAATGGAAGACCTGATCAACAAGTGCCGCACGGAACGCATGGAAGCGGACGCGTGGAAGTGGTCGGGTGCGGATATGCAGGGTGTGGTGGCATTGATCGCTCTGCAATCGCGTGGATTGCCCATGAATGTCGCCATTGATGGTGATGCGGCCCCGTATTGGGAGCAGGGCAAGGAAATGTACTACACACGATATGGTCAGCTGGAGTTGAGCTGCGCCAACTGTCACGAAGACAACTGGGGCAACATGATCCGGGCCGACCATCTGAGCCAGGGGATGGTCAACGGTTTCCCGACCTATCGTCTGAAACAGGCCAAGCTGATCTCGCGCCACAATCGCTTCCGCGGCTGTATTCGCGATACACGCGCTGAAACCTTTGCAGAAGGCTCGGACGAATTCCGCGCACTGGAGCTTTATGTAGCATCGCGCGGCAATGGGCTTTCGGTCGAAACGCCGTCGGTACGCCAGTAACAAAGAACCCGCGCCGGGATTGTCGGGCGCGGGTTTTTCATTTCTACTACATTCACACATTTATATGTGAAACAGGAAAGCCGACAGATGATATCGCGACGTGATTTTCTACAGGTCTCCATGGCGGCCTCAGCGCTATATGGGGCATCCGGTTTAGGGAACTGGGCAAGGCTGGCGGCCCAGCAAAGCCTGAGCCAGGACCAGTTGCTGGAATTTGAGACCTTCGGAAATATCAGCCTGATTCATATCACCGATATCCACGCGCAGCTTAAACCGATCTACTTCCGCGAGCCCGAGGTCAATCTGGGCATCGGAGACGCGCGCGGGCAAATGCCGCATGTGACGGGGGCCGCGTTTCGCAAGGCTTATGGGATCGAAGATGGCAGCCCGTCCGCCTATGCGCTTACCTACAATGACTTTGCTGCATTGGCAAAAACGTATGGCCGCGTCGGAGGGCTTGACCGGGTCTCGACTGTTATCAACGCCATCCGTGCCGACCGGCCAGATGCGCTGTTGCTGGATGGGGGCGACACCTGGCATGGCTCGTATACCTGCTATCAGACGGCGGGTCAGGACATGGTCAACGTGATGAATGCACTCAAGCCCGATGCGATGACATTCCATTGGGAGTTCACGTTGGGCAGCGAGCGGGTCAACGAGATCGTCGAAGGTTTGCCCTTTGCGGCGCTAGGTCAGAATATCTTTGACGCGGAATGGGATGAACCTGCGGAACTTTTCAGGCCCTACAAGTTCTTCGAGCGCGGCGGGGCCAAAGTTGCCGTTATCGGACAGGCTTTCCCGTATATGCCAATTGCCAACCCCAGTTGGATGTTCCCGGAATACTCGTTCGGGATCCGGGATGAGAACATGCAGGCCATGGTGGACGAGGTGCGCGACGCCGGTTCCGATGTGGTCGTTGTCCTCAGCCATAACGGCTTTGACGTGGATAAGAAGATGGCGAGCCGTGTTCAGGGGATTGACGTAATCCTGAGCGGTCACACCCATGACGCATTGCCTGAACCGGTTCTGGTCGAAAAGACGCATATCATCGCGTCCGGCTCGAACGGCAAGTTCGTCAGCCGCGTTGATCTGGACGTGCGGGATGGCCAGATGATGGGGTTGAAGCACAAGCTGATCCCGATCTTTTCAGACGTCATCGCGCCTGATCCGGCAATCACGGCCCTGATCAACGAACAGCGTTCACCATATGATGCGGCGCTAAGCGAAGTGATTGGCAAGACGGACTCGCTGCTGTATCGCCGCGGAAACTTCAATGGCACGTGGGACGATCTGATCTGTGACGCACTGATCAGCGAGCGCGAGGCGGATATTGCCATGTCGCCGGGTGTGCGCTGGGGACCGTCGATCCTGCCCGGTCACGAGATCACGCGCGAGGATATCTGGAACGTCACCTCGATGTCTTATCCGAATGCGTATCGCACGGAAATGACGGGTGAGTTCATTCACGTGATCCTCGAGGATGTTGGCGACAACCTGTTCAACCCCGATCCCTATTACCAGCAGGGTGGCGACATGGTGCGTGTCGGCGGACTTGGATACCGTATCGATGTGACCAAACCGCAAGGGCAGCGGATCAGCGACATGACCCTGCTCAAGACTGGTGAGGCGATTGATCCGGCGAAATCCTATGTTGTGGCCGGTTGGGCCAGCGTCAACGAAGGCACCGAAGGCCCGCCCATCTGGGATGTCGTCGAAAACCACATTCGCAGCCAGGGTACCGTAACTGTCGAACCGAATACATCGGTCGAGGTGATCGGAGCCTGACAGCGCGAACCGAACTTCAAACATTGAATACAAGATTTGCTGATCGAATGACGGAGGCAAACAAGATGAGCGAGAACCCAAGGGGAAAAGCCCCATCGCGTCGCCAGTTTCTAAGCGGTGCCGCCGCGGTTGGCGTAGGTGCGGTCGGAGCCTCAGCGGCGCGCGCCGCAGGCCCTGACCCGCTGATCACGCAGGTTCAGGAATGGGCACAGTCAACGGGCGAAGGCGTGGATGCAACCCCCTACGGCCTGCCAATCCAATTCGAGAGTGATGTTGTACGGCGCAATGTCGATTGGTTGACCGCAGACACGATCAGTTCGATCAATTTCACGCCGATCCACGCGCTGGACGGTACGATCACCCCGCAGGGATGCGCGTTCGAGCGGCACCATTCGGGTGCGATCGAGCTGAGCAAGGCGGACTACCGTCTGATGATCAACGGTCTGGTCGAAACTCCGCTGATCTTCACATATGAAGATCTGGAACGTTTCCCGCGTGAAAACCGTATCTATTTCTGCGAATGCGCTGCCAATACCGGTATGGAATGGGCCGGTGCGCAGCTCAACGGCGCGCAGTTCACGCACGGAATGATCCACAACATGGAATACTCCGGTGTGCCGCTGCGTACCCTCCTGGAAGAAGCGGGGGTAAAGACCGAAGGCAAATGGGTTTACGTCGAAGGCGCGGATGCTTCCTCGAACGGCCGCTCAATCCCACTGGAAAAGGCAATGGACGACGTACTTGTTGCGTTCAAAGCCAATGGTGAGGCATTGCGCAAAGAACACGGCTATCCGGTCAGGCTGGTCGTTCCCGGCTGGGAAGGCAACATGTGGGTTAAGTGGCTGCGCCGCGTCGAGGTCACCGAGATTGCTATCGAAAGTCGCGAAGAGACATCCAAGTATACGGATACACTCGAAGACGGAACATCACGCAAATGGACATGGGTAATGGACGCCAAATCGGTCGTCACCTCGCCCAGCCCGCAAGCGCCGATCACGCATGGGCCGGGGCCGTTGGTGATCACCGGGTTGGCCTGGTCCGGGCGGGGCTCGATTACCGGCGTCGATGTGTCGGTGGATGGTGGCAAGAACTGGGCTGCGGCCCGTCTGGCGGCCCCCGGAACAGACAAGGCGCTGACCCGGTTTTACTTGGACCATAACTGGGACGGTACAGAGATGCTGTTGCAGGCCCGCGCCAAGGATTCGACCGGTTACGTCCAACCCAGCAAAGCTCAGCTGCGCGACGTGCGTGGTGAGAACTCGATCTACCACAACAATTGTATCCAGACCTGGTGGATCAAGGAAAACGGAGAGGCGGAAAATGTCGAAGTATCGTAAGCTATTGGCCGCCTCGGCCCTTGGGTTGTGCGTGGCGGTTCCAGCCCATGCAGACAAGCTTGGACTTGGGCGCCCTGCGTTGCCCGAAGAAATCGCAGCATGGGACCACGACGTTGCACCTGACGGAACCGGATTGCCCGAAGGGTCCGGCGACGTGTTCACCGGTGAAGAGGTCTTTGCCGAACGGTGCGCGATCTGTCATGGCGATTTTGCAGAAGGTGTGGGCAATTGGCCGAAACTGGCGGGCGGCGAGGGCACGCTTGCGGATAAGGACCCGCTGAAAACAGTGGGCTCCTTCTGGCCGCACCTTTCGACGGTATGGGACTATGTGAACCGTTCGATGCCGTTTGGAGACGCACAATCGCTGGAGCCTGACGATGTTTACGCGATTGTCGCCTATATCCTGTATTCCAACGACATCGTTGATGATGAGTTCACGCTGTCGCACGAAAATTTCCTTGAAGTGGAAATGCCGAATGCCGGGGGTTTCATCGTGGATGACCGCGAAACGGCCGAGGCGCATTTCTGGACGGATGAGCCATGCATGACGGATTGCAAAGAAGGCGTGGAAATCACCATGCGCGCCGCCGTTCTGGATGTAACGCCTGACGAAGCCGGGGCTGAAAGCGCGGACCCGGCATCTGTTTCCGAGGAAGCACCCGTCGAGGTCGAAGAAACCGCTGACGACACAGCGGCACTTGATCCCGAAATGATCGAAAATGGCGAAAAAGTTTTCAAGAAGTGCAAGTCATGCCATCAGGTCGGCGAAGGGGCCAAGCATCGCACGGGTCCGGCATTGAACGGCGTTGCCGGTGCCAATGCGGCCGCCGTCGAAGGCTTTAAGTACTCCAAGGCCATGAAAGCTGCCGCCGAGGATGGCTTGATCTGGACGGATGAAGAGATGGCCGCGTTTCTGGCCAAGCCTAAAGCCTACATGAAGGGGACACGTATGTCCTTTGCCGGGCTGAAGAAACAGGATGAAATCGACGCGGTCATCGTTTACCTGAAGTCGTTCGGAAGCTGATCATGTGGCGGCGGTGGGCAACAGGTTTCATGTTTGCTGCGAGTATCCTGACAACTGCCGCCACCGCGACCGAAGACTTGGGCGATGCTGTAGCCGGCAAACTTGTGTTTGCCCAATGCAAAGAATGTCATCAGGTCGGCGCCGGTGCTGAAAACAGGATCGGTCCGCACCTGAATGGTGTATTTGGCCGCCGGGCTGCCGGGCTAGTGGAGTTCACCTATTCCAAAAGCCTGATCCGTGCAGGTACTTCGGGGCTGGAATGGCACGCCGACACATTGTCTGCTTACATTGAAAACCCCCGCGCCTTCGCATCCGGCACCAGAATGAGCTTTCGTGGGCTCGAGAACCCGGAAGATCGGGCCAATGTAATTGCCTATTTGCGTGTTTTTTCCGACAACCCGCAGGACATCCCCGAAGCCGACCCAACGGCAAAGAGAACGGACCATTCCGTAAACCCCGAAATCCTCGCGATACAGGGTGATCCAGAATACGGCGAATATCTGAGCAGCGAATGCACGACATGCCACCAGATAGAGGGAGGCGATGATGGGATTCCCTCGATCGTTTACTGGCCCGACCAGGATTTCGTTGTCGCCATGCACGCCTACAAGGACAAGCAGCGGCCCCATCCCGTCATGCAGATGATCGCGGGCCGCCTGAGCAGCGATGAGATCGCGGCATTGGCCGCTTACTTCAACAACCCACAGTGACAATGCCCAAGGGGAGGAAACGCGATGACACTCAACAGACGGACATTTCTGGGAACCGCAGGGGTACTTGCCGCCGGGCTGTCGGCCCCGATGGTGCTGGCGCAGGGAAAGCCCCGTGTCGTGGTCGTCGGGGGCGGGGCAGGCGGCGCAACCGCCGCGCGCTATATTGCCAAAGACAGCAAGGGCGAGATTGACGTCACCCTGATCGAGCCGTCCAAAACATATTACACTTGTTTTTTCTCGAACCTGTATCTGGGCGGGTTTCAGGAGCTTTCGGACATTGCGCACAGCTATGGCACGCTTGCCGCAAAATACGGTATCAACGTGGTTCACGATTGGGCCGTCGGTGTCGACCGCGACGCCAAAACCGTCTCGTTAGCGGGTGGCGGATCTATTCCATATAACAAACTGATCCTGAGCCCGGGTATCGACTTTGTCGATGGCGCGGTCGAGGGGTGGGATGTGACTGCACAGAACAAGATGCCGCATGCGTATAAGGCGGGCTCTCAAACCGAGCTGTTGAAGGCGCAGGTTCTGGCGATGCCCGAGGGTGGAACCTTTGCGATGGTCGCGCCGCCGAACCCGTACCGTTGCCCCCCCGGACCTTATGAGCGGGTTTCGATGGTTGCGCATGTGCTGAAGGCGAACAATCCGACAGCGAAAATCATCATTGCTGATCCGAAAAACAAATTCTCCAAGATGTCTTTGTTCCAGGAAGGTTGGGCCGACCACTACGAAGGCATGATCGACTGGATCGGAGAGGATTTTGGCGGCGGCAATGTCTCGGTCAATCCGGATGCCATGACGGTGACCATCGATGGTGAAGAAACCAAGGTCGATGTCTGCAACGTGATCCCGGCCATGAAAGCCGGGCGTATTTCGGAAATGGCCGGTGTGACCGATGGCAACTGGGCACCGGTGAACGCGGCGGACATGTCATCGAAAGCTGACCCTGACATCTATGTTCTTGGTGATGCCAGCCAGCAAGGCGATATGCCGAAATCCGGTTTTTCGGCCAACAGCCAGGCGAAAGTCTGCGCCAATGCCGTTCGCGGTGCATTGACCGGATCAAAGATATTCCCGGCCAAGTTTTCGAACACGTGCTGGTCGCTCATTGATACGGATGACGGGGTCAAGGTTGGTGCGACTTATGAAGCAACGCCAGAAAAGATTGCCAAGGTGGACGGCTTTATCAGCCAGACAGGCGAAGACTCCGACCTGAGAAAAGCAACCTACCAAGAGTCGCTGGGTTGGTATGCCGGTATCACATCGGACATGTTCGGTTAAGAAACGCCAAGGCTTTGACCGGTGTCAAAGCCTTGGCGGTGAAATCTGAAGAAATGTGGTTCAGGAGGAGGAACATCATCATGAAACACTTTATCGCATCAGCCGCTTTTTCGGTTGCATTAGCAAACCCGGTTTTTGCAGGGGAGGTCATTGCCGTCCCCTTTGACGGCAGCTTTGATGACGCCACCTTTGCCGTTGAATCAGCAATTGTTGGGCAGGGGCTGGTTATCGATTATGTGAGCCATGTTGGTGACATGCTGAACCGGACGGGGGCGGATGTCGGCAGCGACAAGCAGATCTTCACAGCCGCTGAAATATTTATCTTTTGTTCCGCAAAGCTCTCGCGCGAGGTGATGGAGGCCGACCCGATGAATATCGGCTATTGCCCCTACGGGATCTTCGTGGCCGAGGACGAAGGCGGTGTCAAAGTGGGCTACCGAAGCTATCCTGACGGACCGATGGAGAAAGTCGAAGCCCTGTTGGCCGGTATCGTAGAAGAAGCCGTTGGAAACTGACATGAACTACCAACAGTTTTTTCGTGATCAGCTAGGGCAATTGCAGGCCGAAGGAAATTACCGGGTCTTCGCCGAGCTTGAGCGTCATTGCGGAGAATTTCCAACTGCACACAACCATGCAGAAAACGGACCTGAGAAAGTCACAGTCTGGTGCTCGAACGATTATTTGGGAATGGGTCAGCATCCAAAGGTTCTGGCGGCCATGCACCGCGCGATCGACACCTGTGGCGCAGGGGCTGGCGGGACTCGGAATATTTCGGGGACCACGCATGAACATGTTCTGCTTGAGCAGGAGCTTGCGGATCTGCATGGCAAGGAAGCAGCGCTGCTATTCACGTCCGGGTATGTTTCAAATTGGGCTGCTTTGGGAACTCTGGCTTCGCGAATTCCCGGTATCACGGTTCTGTCCGACGAATTGAACCACGCGTCGATGATCGAGGGTATCCGTCACAGTCGTTGCGCAAAGCGGGTCTGGAAGCATAACGATTTGAAGGACCTTGAACGACATCTCATGGACCTGCCATCCAACGCACCAAAACTGATCGCGTTTGAAAGTGTGTATTCGATGGATGGCGATATCGCGCCGATTGCCGAAATCTGCGATCTGGCGGATCGGTACGGCGCGATGACCTATCTGGACGAGGTTCATGCCGTCGGGCTGTATGGGCCGCGCGGTGGCGGCATCGCTGAACGTGAAGGGTTGATGGAACGCCTGACGGTTATCGAAGGCACGTTGGGCAAAGCGTTCGGCGTGGTTGGTGGATACATCGCGGCGTCAAAGGAACTTGTCGACTTTGTCCGTTCCTTTGCCAGCGGATTTATCTTTACCACAGCATTGCCCCCGGCCGTCGCCGCCGGCGCCGCAGCATCCGTCTGGCACCTCAAGCATAGCAATGAGGAGAGGTGCCTGCATCAGCAACGCGTAAGCGAGGTTCGGAGCAGGCTGGACGCTTTGGGCATCCCGCACACGCCCAACCCAAGCCATATTATCCCGGTTATGGTCGGTGATCCGGTCAAGTGCCGCTTCATCTCGGATGTTTTGATGCGCGACTATGGGATTTATATCCAGCCGATAAACTATCCCACTGTCCCGAAAGGCACCGAACGTCTTCGGATCACACCGTCACCTGTACATTCGTCAGAAGACGTAACCCTGTTGGTCGAGGCATTGGGTGCGTTGTGGACACAGTGCCAGCTTGCGCGCAAACCGATGGCCGCACAGTGAGAACTTGACGGAAGGCAAAGACGGACACGTAAAGAGGTGAGAGTTTTGTCTATGGAACGCCTCATCGATCTGCTGGGAGATTCGGGCACATTGGCTGCCGCCGGTTTGCTTGTTGGCATCCTGTTCGGAGTCACCGCTCAGAAATCTCAATTCTGTTTGCGGGCATCCACTGTTGAAGTCGCCGAGGGCGAGCTTGGCCCCCGTCTGGCCGTCTGGCTGGTCGCGTTCACGTCGGCGCTGACGCTGGTACAGGGGTTCGTCTCGATTGAATGGCTGGATTTGTCCGAGGCGCGGTCAATTGCGTCGACAGGCAGCCTGAGTGGCGCGGTGATCGGCGGTTTGATGTTTGGCGTCGGAATGATTTTGGCGCGCGGATGCGCGTCGCGCCTGTTGGTGTTGGCCTCATGCGGCAACCTGAGGGCTATGGTGACGGGGCTGGTTCTGACGTTGGTCGCGCAAGCGGCTTACACAGGTGTGCTCAGCCCCGCGCGCGAGGCGCTGTCCGGTCTTTGGACGATCGCAGGTGGCAACGCGCGCGACCTTTCGGCACTACTTGGGTTTTCGCCGATCGCATACACCGCCTTTGCCGCAGGGACATTTGTTCTGGCCGTCGTGTTTGCAGCGCGCCAGCAGGTTACAATGACAAAGATTGTCATGGCAGCCGGAGTTGGTGTCGCTGTGGCGCTTGGCTGGTTGATGACATTTGCGATTGCACAAGCCTCCTTCGACGTCGTGCCGGTGTCTTCGGTCACGTTCACCGGCCCGGCAACGGACACATTGATGGCGCTGGTGGCTGAGCGGAACATTGCCCTGTCCTTTGGCATTGGTCTGGTTCCGGGCGTTGCAATTGGCGCCGCTGTTTCTGCCATTCTTTCCGGCGAGTGGAAGATCGAACAATTTGGCCCGGATACTCCGATGGAGCGCTACCTTGTGGGGGCCGTCTTGATGGGATTTGGTGCAATGTTGGCAGGTGGCTGCGCCGTTGGTGCCGGATTGTCCGGGGGATCGTCCTTGTCGCTAACTGCGTGGCTTGCCGTCTTCTCGATGTGGGTCGGGGCCGTCGCCACCCATCGGATGATGATGCGAATGCTCGTTCTTCGGCGGTCCTGACTTATTCGAATTCCATCTGTTCGTAGACACGACCGGCGTTTTTTGTGGCCAGTTCCTCGAACGTGTCCAAATGGGCATAAGGGGTTTGGTTGACGTAATAGGCCTCGGCCAGATCCCCGCCTGCATCCATATGTTCCAGTATCTTTGCGCGCAGGTAGACCAGATAATCACGTGTATACCGGCGCACCTGATCCATGTTCGTAGGATGACCGTGCCCGGGGATCACATATGTGGCTTCCAGTGCCTCGAACTCATTGTCCCAGGTCTCAAGCCAATCTGCGGTGTAGGTGTCCTGAAAGATCGGCAGCATACGTTCGTGAAATGCCATGTCACCCGCGATGACAAGGCTTTGATTGGGCAACCAGATCGAAATGTCGCCGGGGCTGTGCGCAGGTCCAAGATGTTTGGCCTCGATGCGAAAATCGCCGAGTTCGACGATGTATTCATCGTCAAACGTTTCTGTCGGACCGGCCAGAAAAGTTCCTTTTGCCTTGTCCTTGTTATATGCCTGCATCCCTTCAAGGATTTGCGGCCCATATTCTTCGAACTCAGCCGCCGCATCTGAATGAGCGACGATGGGCACTCCAAGTTCCGACCAGTAGGCGTTCCCCAGCATGGCGTGCCCCTGACCGTTTTCGTTAAAGACAAGCTTCACGGGTTGATCCGTGATCGCTTGGATCTCTTTGTGAAGCGCTTCGGCAAGCGCATAAGCCGCGCCACCGTTGATGACGACAACGCCCTCTCCGGTCACGATGAAGCTGAGGTTGTTGTTGTGGCCCGAATTCTCATAGGTTGGGGGTGCGGTTGCACCGATGGCGGAAAAGACGCCGGGAATAAACTCGACAGGTTTCGAGTAAAGAACGCTCTGCGGGTACTGGTCAGCAATATCCTCACTGGCCCAGGTTTGTGTGGCCAGGGTACAGGCAATCAACAAAGCGCGCATCATGCAGGCTCTCCAATAAATCGATAGGTCGAACCGGCCTTTTCGACACGGCCAAATCCGCCATTTGGCAGATGGAATCCAATAATATTCATTTGGGCATGAGAAATCTGATCCAGCAGCGATTTCCGTGCACTTGCCGCGGCGTCGGGGTCCTGATCCGTACCGCTGCGCCAATCCGGACGCTCGAACGCGACGTGCGGATTGCCGAGCGCATCGCCCACGACCATCACCGCGTCACTGCCTTTGCGAATCTCGAAGGACATATGTCCGGGCGTGTGCCCGAAACTAGCGCGTGCTGCGATACCGGGAAGGATTTCCTGCCCATCATCAAAAAACGCAACCATGCCTTCGATGGCTTCCATGCGCCGCTTTGCGCCCACCGCGAAGGCCGTGCGGTCGGCCCCTATCTTTTCCACGGTTGCGGGGTTCCACCAATAGTCCCATTCCGTGCGGCCAAGATGAAATCTGGCATTGGGAAAGAGGGGATCTCCGAAGTCGTCCAGCACACCCCAGATGTGATCTGGATGTGCATGGGTGAAGATCACCTGCGTGACCTCATCCGGAGACAACCCGACGGCGTCCAAAGTTTCCGGAAGTTTGCCAGCGGTTTGCATGAAGTCGGGCCCGGCTCCAACATCGAACAGTATGGTATTCTGGTCATCGCGGTAGAGCACAATGTTGCACTCGGGCTCGTATCTGGTCAGATCTACCTGATAGCGGTTCAGAAGTTCTGTCAGCTCTGCCTCGGGCATTGCGCCAAAGACCATTTCGGGCGGCAACGACAGATACCCATCTGACAAAGTCGAAATCCTTGCCGATTGGCCAAGTGTCATTTCCGCAATCGCAAAGCTGGGTCGCAGGCAGAGCGCCAGACATGCGCCCTGAGACAGGAAGGTGCGCCGGGAGAAATGTGGGTCTCTGCTCATACATAATCATTAAGATGAATGTTTTTATTTGTAAATGATGAATGGCCCGGACGGCACATTATCTCTGGGGCTTTCCACCACTATAATTGTGATGTCACCCAGCCAGTGCATGCGGCAGGTGTTCAACCAGAGCCCGTTGCACGACCGCAAATCTTGGCGTGTGTGCGATTTCCTCTAGCGTCGCGACCCAAAGTGGAACCTCGATTCCGGGATCAATGTCGTTCAACCTGTGAAGCCGGGGATCAGCGTCGCCAATAAAAGCAGGTAAGAAAGCTCGCCCCACACCGGATGCAACCATCTGCTGAAGCACCAGAAAACTGTCTGCTCCGTTTGTCATGTCATCGGCGCGAACATGTTCAGCCAACCATTTGGCCGGGAGTGAACGGCTGAGAGCCCCATCAAGCCGAATCCATTTTTGGTCACGGGTACCGTCACTATAAACCCCAAAGTGCAACGTTCCTGCGCGCTCTCCGGTCAACCCTTCACCAAGTTGAACCGAAGGGCGGACAACTATATCCGCAGTTAACCTGGTCAGATCATGGTGACTGTTACCGCTGAGGATCGTCAGTTCGAGGCTCGGATAGAGGGCGGAAATTGAGTTTAGTACCTGCGGCAGGACAAACTGGCAAAGGCTGTCCGTGGACGCGATACGCACATGACCCGCTGGCGAACGATTTGCGCCCACAACGGCGCGTTCTACCGAAAGCACGGCGTCTTCAACGCTTTCCATGGCGGACAGAATTGTTCTGGCTTCGGGAAGTACTGAATACCCTGACGGGTCTTTCCGAAAAACAACACAGCCATATCGGTGTTCGAAGGCGGCAACTCTGCGCAGGACGGTTGCATGTGCAACGCCCAGGGCTGTCGCCGCCGCATTCAACGAGCCGTGTTTGCTGACGGCGAGGGCATACCGAATATCGTCCCAATTGTCGTTGTTCATAAATGAACAGGTGAGGCCGAATAACAAACAATTACAAGAAAAATCGTTCAAGCTATCATATGGCACATTAAACAGGGAGCCACACCATGATTAAGAAGTCTTCGATCTTTGCGGCAGGTCTTTTGTCCTTGGCCGTAGTTGGAACTGCAATTGCTCAGGATAGTGAAAACCCGGCTGTAAAAGCGCGGACTTCGATTATGCAGCTTTACGCTTTCAACCTTGGCACGCTGGGCGCCATGGCCAAGGGAGAGGCAGAATATGATGCCGAAGCGGCTACGCGAGCCGCAAATAATATTGTCGTTGTGTCGCAGATCGACCAGTCCGCGATGTGGCCAGCCGGATCGGATAATGTGTCAGACCCGTCAACCCGCGCCTTGCCCGCTATTTGGGAAAACTTCGCAGATGTCGGGGCCAAAGGGCAGGCACTGGCCGATGCCGCTGTTGCGATGCAGGCTGCGGCAGGTCAGGATGTTGAAGCTCTGAAAGGGGCGATGGGCCAACTTGGCGGAGCCTGCTCGGCCTGTCACAAAGCATACAGAGCACCGGAAAATTAAAGGAGTATTGATCAGTGCGGCGCATTCTACTTTTCGCCGTTCTAGTCATGCTTTTGGTCGGGTTGGCCGGTTTGCTGCTGACCCGACCGCAAAGGGTTGATCCAGCCCGGTTGGCCGGTCTGACCCCCGACGTGACCAGAGGGGCGTCTGTCTTCTATTCAGCAGGATGCGCCTCGTGCCACTCGGCCCCGGATGCCAGCGAGGAAGGAAAGCTTGTTCTAGCAGGCGGGCGCCGGTTTGAAACGGATTTCGGTACGTTTGTAGCTCCAAACATCTCCAGTGATCCAGACACCGGAATTGGATCATGGTCCGTGCTGGATCTGGCCAATGCCCTGAAACACGGAACAGGACCAAAGGGACAACATTATTACCCGGCCTTTCCCTATACCTCTTATGCCAAGATGACGGTCGAGGACGTCGCGGCGCTTCATGCGTTTTTGAACACCCTGCCTGCATCTGATGCGGCAAGTATCCCGCATGACGTTGGTTTCCCTTTCAATATCCGGCGCGGGCTGGGGTTGTGGAAATTTCTGTTTTCAGGCTCGGGCTGGGTGATTGAAGGTGATTTGACCGACCCGCAAATCCGGGGGCGGTATCTGGTGGAAGCTTTGGGGCACTGCGCGGAATGCCATTCACCGCGAAACGGACTGGGAGGGTTGAAGCGGGATCTCTGGCTGACCGGAGCGCCAAATCCGAATGGCAAGGGGCGCATCCCCGGTCTGACCACCGCCCAGCTTGACTGGTCCGAGGCTGACATCGCTGAATATCTGAAATCCGGTTTCACACCGGATTATGACAGCGCCGGAGGCGAAATGGTCGAAGTCATCGAGAACACCTCGAAACTAAGCGATGAAGACCGATTGGCCATTGCTGCTTATCTGAAATCCGTTCCCGTTCAGTGAATTGGCTACTGGTTGCAGAAACTCGGGCATTTGTCAGCGCAGGTCTTATGACACTGGTTCTGAGCAACGCAAAAAACGTTTGGATTGCTGGGTCAAACCAGCACGGCTACATTGCTCAGATCTCTGGCAATGCGGATCAGCGGGCATTGCTCTCCTATGGTTAACCGCCCCGCGTCGGATAATCCTGTCACTTCGGCGGGTATGCGAGTTGCGGCAGCCAATGCGTCTTCCAACGGCACTTCTGCCTGCGTGGTCAGGACACGCAGTGCTGTGGTCAAGTCCAAATCAGCCCCCGCTAAAGTGCCATCAGACAGTGTCAAACGGCCGTCTTTGCGGGAAATGCGGCGGCCTTCCAGTTCGAACATGCGCTGGTCTGTGCCAGCCGGTGCCATCGCATCGCTGACCAGAAATATCCGGCCTGGGCCCCGCTTGGCGGCCCAGGCTGTGCGCATGGCTTCAGGGTGAACATGAATACCGTCTGCGATCAGTCCGGCGTTTAATCGACCCGAGGTCAGAACCGCCCCGACAAGCCCGGGAGATCGATTGCCAAATTGGCTCATTGCGTTGAACAGATGCGTGACGCAGGACGCACCGGCTTCGGCATAGGACAAGCAGGTATCAAAATCCGCATCACTGTGGCCCAGCGAAACAACGGCGCCTGCTGAGACCAGCGCTTTCACCTGCGCAATTGACACGTTTTCTGGCGCAACCGTCAGCATCAATGCGGGCAGGGCATGCGCAGCCGCGACAAGCGTCGTCAGGTCCTCGTCATCCATGGGGCGGATCAGGGCTGCATCATGGGCACCTTTCCGAGCCACCGAAAGATGCGGCCCTTCCAGATGCAGGCCAGCGATCCCCGGAACACCCGCAGAAATCGCGGCCTTGACCGCTTCGATGGCGGCGCGGGTCTTGGCTGCGGTATCCGTGATCAGGGTGGGAAGGATCGAGGTCGCCCCAAGCGTCCGGTGCGCCTTGGCGATGCGTGCCAGTGTTTCGACAGACGGGGCGGCGTTGAACATCACTCCGCCGCCGCCATTCACTTGCAGGTCAACATAACCGGGCGCCAGTATATCGCCTTGCAGGTCGACAAGCTTGCCAGCGTCTGTCTTCACGTCAACGCCTATGTCAGCTATGCGGCCCGACTCCAGCCGCAGCGCGGCACCGTCGTGCAATCTGGTGCCGTCGTAAACAAGCCCGCCGTGGTAGGTGATCGCCTGGCCGCTCATACCGTTTCCGTCACTTTTCGCAGGTGACGTGGCGCATCCGGGTTGATCCCGCGCTGTACCGCGACCTGCTCGACCATTGAATAAAAGGACACGATAGCCGCCACCGGGTCCGTCAGCCAGTGATCCGTGCGGACATGAGGCAGCACCTCGGCCTTTGTGACCATTGCGCTGGTGGCAAATACCTGTGCTCCTTTGGCCGCGAGCGTGTCGGCAACCTCGGCCAACAGCGGCTCAGCCGGATCATTGGCGGCAAAGGCAATAACCGGGAATCCGCCTTCCACGATCGAGACCGGGCCGTGCAGCACCTCGGCCGAGGAATAGCTTTCGGCATGGATCTGGCAGGTTTCTTTGAATTTCAGCGCAGCCTCGTTCGAGATTGCTACGCTTGGTCCGCGGCCAAGCGTATAAAGCGAGCTTTGGGTGACGACAGCCGCCGCTTTGCTCCAGTCACACCGCGTGGCGGCATCAAGGTGCTTGGGCAGGTCACGCAGCGCAGCCAGAAGATCTTTGTCGCCTTTCAGTTCCGCCAGCAGCCAAAGCCCGGCAACCAGCGAGGTCACGAATGTCTTTGTCGCCGCTACACTAAGCTCAGGACCCGCGTGCAGCGGCAAAGCCGCCTCAGCCGCCAGTGCAAGGGGCGACGACGGATCATTTGTGATTGCCACCGTGCTGGCCCCGGCCTTTCGGGCACTTTTCGTAAGCTGCACGATATCCGGGCTTTTTCCTGATTGTGAAACAGAAAGGCAAAGCGCCCCGGCCACATGCAGGTCGGCGCCATACACGGACGCGACTGATGGGCCGACGGATGCCATGGGCAAACCAAGAAGCAGTTCGCTTGCGTATTTCAGAAATGTGCAGGCGTGGTCCGAAGAGCCACGCGCCGCCGAAATCATGAACTTCAGCCCGCCGTTCCGGGCGACGTCCGTCGCTGTGCTCAGGGCATCTCCGCCATTGCTGAGTAATCGCTCGACAGCAACAGGAATCTCTTCGATTTCCTGACGCATCAGGGTCGTTTTCGGGGTCATCGGGGCAGCCTTTCCATCGGAATCACAGATCATGGAGTGAGTCGCAGCTCAGCCACGAAGTCGTAGGCATCGCCGCGATAGTTGGATTTTGTGAACTCGGCGACGCGCCCGCCTTCCAGATGGGAAATCCGCTGGATGCTCAGCCCTGCTGCGCCTTCGGCGACACCGAGCAGAGCGGCATCTTCAGCCTCAAGATTAACGGCGGAAATCTTCTGGATAGCGCGAACTGGTCGGCAGCCGTTTTCTTCCAGAAGATCGTAGAGTGAGTCGCGCACGGCTAGTGGGTTTGGCAGAATGTCCAATGGCAACGAGGCACGTTCGACTGCCATGGGGCGCCCGCCAGCTTCTCGCAGGCGGCAAATGCGGGCCACCTGTCCGTCAGCGGGCAGCCCGAGTACCGCCGTTTCCTCGGGTGATGGCAGAAAAACGCCCCGTTCCAACCACTTGGAGGTTGACTCCATGCCGCGCAGGCGCATGTCCTCACTGAACGAAGTCAGATGCGAAAGCGATTGTTCTAATTTCGGCGCGGCGTTCCGCACGAAAGATCCGGAACCCTGCCGCTGTACGATTGCGCCCTGTTTCACCAATTCCTGAATGGCCTTGCGCACGGTGACCCTGGACAGGCCGGTGATCTCGGCGATTTCGCGCTCGGGCGGTAATGAGGAATTCGGGGGAAGGACACCAGCGTCGATGCCTTCTTCCAGCCGCTGGCGCAGCCGGACATAGCGCGGCCCTCCGCTTTTTTCGAGCCAGTCGTCAGAAGCCAGAAAAGAAGCTGCGTTCATGCCGAATGCTCCACTTGAAAAGCCCGGGCCAACGCGATGGCTCCGTCGATAGGCGCACCTTTGGGTTCTGTTACTGCGCCACGCGCACGATCCGGCAGATACGCCTCGTAATGTGGGCCAATACCCCCGGTCAGGCATAATGGCATGGCCGGCGTCCAGCCCATTGCTTCCAGTGCCTGCAAAAGATGCACGGCGCCTTCGCGCATAAGCGAAACCGCCCGTTCATCCCCTGACCTTGCTGCCGCTGTCACCTGTCGCGCAATTTGGCCGAATTCATGAGGTCGGGCCGCAGCCGCGAAAGCGACAATGCCGCTTGTACTTCCAAATTCGTTCAGCAAGGCCTCAGTCAGGTTGGATTTTGGCACCAGCCCATCCCATGCATCCAGCGTCACCGAAAGCGCTCTGCGCCCAATCCACTGAGCAGAAGCCTCATCCCCCAGCACGGAGCCCCAGCCACCGGCAAAGCGTCGGCCGGCTTGCGATTGAAGGGCCAGAAAAGAACCCGTCCCGCAATGGGCGATTGCACCGTCGGTTGCCTGATGCGCACCCGCCAGCGCAGGGTGACGATCATCCTCGACCAGTAAACTGTCCAACGGCAAATCCGCGGCCACTCGCTGGGCGATCTGTTCACCGGTAACACCAGCCAGTCCAAAATACGCCGGCACGGGCCGAAAGGTGTCGGGCTGAACACTGAGCTTGGTCGCAAGCATTTTCAAGCCGTCTTTCAGACGTGCAATCGCACCGTCATAATCGCTGGCAACGTTGGCTGGGCCAACCTCGACCACCAGCCGCTGCTCCCCATCGTCATAGGCGATCCGACAGGTCGTTCCGCCGCCATCTGCTGCGATGATTGGATTGTTTTTCGACCTAAGCATGATGATACCTATATAATGCCTATGCTGTAATGTAAATGCCAAAGTAAATCCAATAAGGGCAGAAAGATCAAAAATACACTGATTAATAAGGCCAATAGCGGCTGAAAAAAAATTAGTGGACAAATGGTATTGTATAGGTATGCTTTCTGGCAACGAGGAGAAACACGTGCTGCCACACATCACCGAACAACTCCACCCGGACGCATATGATTTGGGCAATCGACCGCTGGAAGAAGCGGCGCTGGCCTTGTGCAGGGGTCAGCAGGAAGCGGCCGGTGCCCCGCAGGGCGCCCTGCGTGCGATATGCGAAGGTGCCGAAGCCATGGCCCGCAGTCTGGCATCAGGCGGTTCATTGTATTACGTGGCGGCGGGGTCTTCGGGGCTGATGGCTGCGGCTGATGCAATGGAACTGGGCGGCACTTTCGGTATCGACGAAAACTGTATCCATATCCTGATGGCCGGAGGGCTGCCGCAATCCGCGCATATGCCCGGTGGAACCGAGGATGACACCGACGGGCTGGTTGAAGCGCTGGCCGGACTTACGTGCAACGACACGGTCATTGCTGTCTCTGCCAGCGGCACCACCCCGTATACACTTGAGGCGGCGCGGCTTGCTCGTGCTGCGGGTGCATGCACGATCGGGATAGCCAACAACCTGGGCAGCCCGCTGTTGGCGCAATGCGATCACGCGATTCTGCTTGCCACCCCGCCTGAACTGATTTCAGGCTCAACCCGAATGGGCGCCGGTACAGCCCAGAAAATCGCGCTGAACATGCTTTCCAGCCTTATGGCAATCAAGTTGGGTCATGTTCATGACGGGATGATGGTCAACTTGCGAGCAGACAATGCAAAGCTGCGGGCGCGTGCGACCGGCATCGTCGCCCGGATCGCCGGAGTTGATGCAAGCACCGCCCAAAACGCCCTGGCACAAGCGCAAGGAGACGCCAAATCCGCCATCCTTATCGCTGCTCGCGGCGTTTCACTGGCGGCAGCCGATGCGCGCCTGAAAGAAACGGGCGGAGTTCTGAGCGCGGCACTGACACCTGATAAATAACTGCAAACCAAATGGGAGAGTACAATGAAACGTAATAGCCTGAAACTGGCCTTGCTTGGTGGGACGCTGTTAGCCTCTGCCGCCTATGCCGAAGACGTCACGCTGACCATCGAAAGCTGGCGTAACGATGACCTGACCCTGTGGCAGGACCAGATCATCCCGGCCTTTGAAGCAAAGCATCCTGGCATCAAAGTCCAGTTCACGCCGTCTGCTCCGGCAGAATACAACGCGGTTTTGAACTCGAAACTTGATGCGGGGTCTGCCGGTGACCTGATTACCTGCCGCCCCTTCGATGCTTCGTTGGCACTTTATGAGGCTGGTCACCTGACCGATCTGTCCTCGGTCGAGGCGATGAACAACTTCTCGGACGTTGCAAAGTCTGCCTGGCAGACGGATGACGGTTCGGCCAGCTTCTGCGTGCCGATGGCATCGGTTATTCACGGCTTCATCTACAACAAGGACGCTTTTGCCGAGTTGGGCCTCGAAGTGCCGACCACGGAAGACGAGTTCTTTGCCGCATTGGACAAGATCAAGGAAGACGGCACTTACATCCCAATGGCAATGGGTACCAACGACCAATGGGAAGCTGCCACGATGGGCTACAACAACATCGGGCCGAACTACTGGAAGGGTGAAGAAGGTCGTCAGGCGTTGATCGCAGGCGAACAGAAGCTGACCGATGAAGCCTGGACAGCCCCGTACGCAACGCTGGCCCGCTGGGGTGCCTATCTGGGTGATGGCTACGAAGCACAGACCTATCCCGACAGCCAGAACATCTTCACTTTGGGCCGCGCAGCCATCTATCCTGCGGGATCATGGGAGATTTCCGGCTTCAACGCACAAGCCGATTTCGAGATGGGAGCTTTCAAGCCTCCGGTTCAGAACGCGGGCGACACCTGCTATATCTCGGACCATACGGATATCGGCATCGGCATGAACGCGGCTACGAAGAATCCTGAAGCCGCTGAAACATTCCTGACCTGGGTCGCAAGCCCTGAGTTTGCTGAGATCTTCGGCAACGCTTTGCCCGGGTTCTTCCCGCTGTCGAGCACTCCGGTCGAGTTGCAGGACCCGCTGGCCAAGGAGATCGTCGGCTGGCGTGAAGAATGTGAATCGACCATCCGCTCGACCTACCAAATCCTGTCGCGCGGAACACCAAACCTCGAGAATGAGACCTGGGGTGCATCCGTTGCCGCGATCAAAGGTGCCAAGTCGCCCGAAGAGCTGGGTGCAGAACTGCAGACAGGCCTCGCCTCGTGGTACGCACCACATCAGTAAGCTGAACCATACCCGGGCAGCATGAGTTGCCCGGGTACGCCCAGCATTCCATTGAAAGCGCTCCCCATGACCCGCCCCCGCATCCGCTGGCATATCGTCGTGTTTCTGGCACCAGCCGTACTTGTCTACACAGCGGTGATGATCTTTCCCCTGTTCAATACGCTCCGTCTGGCCCTTTACTCTGAGGTCGACCAGAGCCGCGTATTTGTTGGACTGCAGAACTTTCAAACGCTGTTTTTCGATCCGATCTGGTCGGAACAGTTCTGGAATGCGCTGGGCAACAATTTCTGGTTCTTTCTGGTTCACATGCTGGTGCAGAACCCTATCGGCGTCGCGCTGGCCGCACTGCTCAGCCATCCGCGCCTGCGATTTGCGGTGCTCTATCGGTCGGCGATCTTCATTCCGACAATCCTCAGCTTTGTGATTGTCGGGTTTGCATGGAAATTGATCTTGTCGCCCATCTGGGGCATCGCGCCTTCGATGCTGGACGCGGTTGGGCTGAAATCCCTCTTTGCCCCGTGGTTGGGGAAGGAGGAATACGCTCTGACCACTCTGGCGCTGATTTCGGTCTGGCAGTTTGTTGGTATCCCTATGATGCTGATCTACGCGGCCTTGCTGTCGATCCCCGAAGAAATCCTGGAAGCCGGGGAAGTGGATGGCATCACCGGTACAAGCGCCTTCTGGAAGATCAAGCTGCCGCTGATCCTGCCCTCGGTCGGGATCATCTCAATCCTGACATTTGTCGGCAATTTCAACGCCTTCGATCTTATCTATGCTGCACAGGGTGCTCTGGCGGGGCCTGATTTCTCGACCGATATTCTCGGTACCTTCATGTATCGCACATTCTTTGGCTTCCAGCTGCAATTAGGTGATCCGCATATGGGTTCGGCCATTGCTGGTGCGATGTTTGCAATTATCCTACTGGGTGTCTGTGTCTACCTTTTCGGCATCCAGACCCGGATGCGCCGGTACCAGCTGTAAGGAGCAGATGACATGAACAAGGCCCGCTCCAACCCGCTAAACACCTTCGCGATGCATGGTGCACTGATCTTTTATACGCTGATCGCACTGTTTCCGGTTTTCGTGATCCTGATCAACAGCTTCAAGACCCGCAAGGCTATCTTTCGCGAACCGCTGGCGCTGCCCGATGCCGACAGTTTTTCGATGATCGGATATCAGACAGTGATGAAGCAGGGGGATTTCTTCCTTTATTTCCAGAACTCTCTGATTGTGACTGTTGCATCCCTGACATTGGTCCTGCTGTTTGGCGCAATGGCGGCTTATGCGCTGAGTGAATACCGGTTCAAAGGCAACATGCTTATGGGTCTGTACCTGGCTCTTGGAATCATGATCCCGATCCGCATCGGCACTGTGGCCATCCTGGAAATGATGGTCGCGACCGGGCTGGTGAACACCCTGTGGGCGCTGATCCTTGTCTATACGGCGCAGGGCCTGCCCTTGGCGGTGTTCATCCTTAGTGAGTTCATGAAACAGGTGAGTGACGACCTCAAGAATGCGGGCCGCATTGACGGCCTTAGTGAATACACAATCTTCTTTCGGCTTGTGTTGCCGCTGGTGCGTCCGGCAATGGCAACGGTTGCCGTATTCAACATGATCCCGATCTGGAACGATCTGTGGTTCCCGCTGATCCTGGCCCCCGCGGAAGAGACCAAGACACTGACACTGGGCAGCCAGGTCTTCATCGGTCAGTTTGTGACAGACTGGAACGCGGTCCTGTCAGCCCTTTCAATGGCGATCCTGCCGGTGCTGATCCTCTATGTGATCTTCTCGCGACAGCTCATTCGCGGCATCACGTCAGGAGCGGTGAAATGACTCGCGTCCTGATCGCAGGCCTTGGGAACATGGGGCTGAGCCATGCGCTGGCACATCATCATCACCCGGACGCGCAGATTGTCGGGCTGGTGAACCGATCCGGCCGCGTGGATCACTCTGATCTGACGCGCTATCCGGTGTATTCAAGTTTTGAAGCCGCTCTGACCGAAACCAAACCGGATCTGGTTGTTATCGCGACTTATTCGGACAGTCACGCGGATTACGCCTGCGCTGCGATGGAGGCGGGTGCCCATGTGTTTGTCGAAAAACCACTCGCCACCAACGTTGTCGATGCGCGGCGTGTGGTCGAAACAGCGGCGCGGCTGAACCGAAAGCTGGTGGTGGGCTATATCCTGCGCCACCACCCTTCCTGGATGCGCCTGATCGCCGAGGCTCGCACTCTGGGTGGCCCCTATGTGTTCCGTCTGAACCTGAATCAACAATCCTCAGGGCCTGAGTGGGAGACGCACAAGGCCCTGATGCAGACCACGTCACCCATCGTGGATTGTGGTGTGCATTATGTCGATGTGATGTGCCAGATCACCGATGCAAAGCCCGATCGCGTCCATGGCATGGGACTGCGCTTGTCGGATGAAATCGCGCCTGACATGTACAATTACGGCCAGTTTCAGGTGGTGTTCGATGACGGTTCGATCGGGTGGTACGAGGCTGGCTGGGGTCCGATGATGTCCGAAACTGCGTTTTTCGTGAAGGACATCGTTTCGCCCAACGGGTCTGTTTCGATCACCGACGGAAACAAGGGCGCGTCAGCAGACATCGATGGTCATACCAAGGTTGGTGGCCTTCTGGTTCACACGCCGCAGGGCGACCGGACTATCGACATGCCTGATGAGCCCGGTCATCAGGAACTCTGCGATGCTGAACAAGCCTATATGCTGCGCGCCATCGCCGAGGATATCGACCTGACCCGCCACATGTCCGACGCCGTACAATCCCTTGCAATCTGCCTGGCCGCTGACCAAAGCATCCGCACCGGCCAACCCGTTTCTCTTGAGGAGACCAGCCAATGACCGCCCTGTCACTGAAAAACATTCACAAATCTTTTGGCAATGTAGAGGTCCTGAAGGACATCAGTCTTGAGGTTGAGGACGGCGAGTTTGTGGTTTTTGTCGGCCCTTCCGGATGCGGAAAGTCCACTCTTCTGCGCGTTATTGCAGGGCTTGAAGACGCCACATCGGGCGAGATCAGAATTGCGGGCGAGCAGGTCAATCTGACCCCGCCCTCGAAACGCGGCATCGCCATGGTGTTCCAGAGCTACGCGCTTTATCCACACCTGAATGTACGCGGCAACCTGACCCTTGCCCTGAAACAGGAACGCCAGCCGAAAACCGTGATCGACGAGCGCGTCGCCGAGGCGAGCCGGATGCTGGGGTTGGAGCCCTACCTTGACCGCTACCCATCCGAACTGTCGGGGGGGCAGCGCCAGCGTGTTGCCATCGGTCGCGCCATCGTGCGCCAACCCAAGCTGTTTCTGTTCGACGAGCCGCTGTCCAATCTTGATGCCGCTTTGCGCATGAACACCCGGATTGAGATTGCAAATCTACACAGGCAACTCTCGGCTTCGATGATCTACGTCACGCACGATCAGACAGAAGCGATGACACTGGCCGACAAGATTGTGGTGCTGCGCGACGGACGGGTGGAACAGGTCGGCACCCCGATGGAGCTGTACAACAACCCGGCAAACCGCTTTGTCGCCGGATTTCTTGGTTCACCTTCCATGAATTTTCTGCCCGCAGACAGCCTGACCCCGGGCGATGCGCGTGAACTTGGGCTGCGCCCGGAGGACATCCGCTTGGAAAGCGGCGGACCGATTGCCGGCACCGTTTCACATGTTGAACAGTTGGGTGGTGATACCAATGTCATTCTGCAAACCAGCAACGTGCCAATCACAGTCCGGTTGTTTGGCCAGTACGCGATTGCCCCGGGTGACGATGTACAATTCGGGTTTGATCCTAGCCGCGCATATTACTTCGGGAATGACGGACAGAGATTACAGTAACGGCAGTTTTCGACCCGTTCTGCACCAGTTTGTTCTGGTGTGAGCGTGACCCAAAGAGTGCAACCGCTGGAAAACATGACTGGTTATCCAAGATTGTGGCGTGTGAACATGAATTGCCCGGATGGCAGGTTCGACCGGAAGTCAGCGGCACGACCGGACAGCGCCCTGTAGAACTGACGCAAGCCGGGCTCGATGTCTTCAGCCAGATTTTCGCACTGTTGGCACAAGGTATTGACCAGGCTGTTAGGGTGTCGATTTGTGATCGCCAAAATCAGCTCTGCATGTGCAACCCTGAGTTCCTGGAACGCCGCTGTTTGCAACAGGGCCTGATCGCCCACCAAAACAAAGACGGATTCCGGGTTGGCTTTGCCTTTCAGATCAACATGCCCGGCCTCTAACATGGCCAGATTCCCATGCGTGATTTCATGGACGCCGTTTGAAACGACGATGTCGTAGTCGACCGTTCGACAGCATTGTTCGATCCGCGCTGAGACATTCACGACGTCACCGATGACCGTATAGTTGAACCGTTTCTGCGAGCCGATATTGCCGACGCAGGCCTGTCCGGTCGCAAGCCCCGTTGCCAGCGCGATAGGGGGGCGGTTTCGCATGATGTCGGATGCATTGAACTCTGCCAAAGCGCGCCGCATCTTCAGCGCGGCTAATGCAGCCCGGCACGGGTGGTCAGCGACAGGTAAAGGCGCGTTCCAGAACGCCATAACAGCGTCGCCGATAAACTTGTCGATGGTTCCTCGTTCAGCCAGTATCTGGTCGCCGATACTGGAAAAAAGCGCATTCAGCAGCGAGACCAGCTCGGTGGCAGATGCGGACTCAGACAAAGGTGTAAAACCCCGGATGTCGGAGAACATCACTGTGATATCCTGCGTCTCACCTCCCAATTGCAGCTGATGTCCCGAGGCTTCCATCTCATCAAGGATCTCCGGGGCGACGTAATGAGAAAAGACTTTTCGGATTTTGCGCTTTTCCCGTTCGGTAGACAGGAAAAGATATCCTGCCAGCAGCCCGAAATTAGCCATGCCACCGATAAGCGGAAATGTGGCGTCGAACAAAACCGACTGGTTTTGAAAGACCAGCCAACTCAATATCAGAACGGCGGCAGCGGCGACACCGCCTGCAATGAAAGATGCAACCGCACCAAAACTGGACATGACGGCAATCACGACAAGCCCGAGAAAGGCGAAGGCAAGCATTTCCTGCGCAGCGGTCACATCCGAGCGGCTTAGCATTTCGTTGGTCAGGACCTGTTCCAGCACCTGGGCGTGAATTGAAACGCCGGGAACGCTCTCGCCAAGCGCCGTCTGGTGCATATCGAATAAACCGGCGGCCGACGTTCCGATCAGTATGATCCGCCCCTCAACTTCCGCCCGAACGTCCGCATCATCCGAGCCTTTGAGGATATCGTTGGCCGAAATATACAGCTCGGGCGCATCGCGCCTGTATCTCAGCCAAATCTCGCCGTTTTCTGTTGTTGGTATCCGGTATCCCCCGACCTCAACCGCCAACATGATGCCTGTTTCATCCTGTGCACCTTCGGCCACAATATTGGTCTCGCCCAAGGCAACTCTCAGGGCTTCAATTGACAGACCCGGCAACAACCCATCCGGCCCGCGCCAAAGAACCGGCACGCGGCGCATGATACCTGTTCCCCCGATGGGCGAGACGTTGACCCCACCAATACCTGCCGCGGTCCGGTCCAACGGAGGCGCAATTGGCGTCCAATGAGGAACTGAAATTAGACCCGCGGCGGGATTTTCACCGAATTCAATGATACCTGCTTTTGCAGTGATGGGGTTTCCTTCCGCCGACATTCGTGCGGCAGTCCCAAGAACGACCGGCCAATAGGCGATTTCCATCCCAAGCAAGACATCGTTATCGAGCTTTTGAGCGTGCCGTTCAACTGTAAGAACCCCTTCCAGAGACGGATCGTTCAGAAGCCGTGAGGGGGAAAACCGGTCAGGCTCAGCGAACAACATATCAAATGCGATAGCCGCAGCACCGTATTCACCCAGATTCTGAACCATTTGCGCCACCAGAGTCCGGGGCCAGGGCCATTGCCCCCAATTGGCCAGAGAGGCTTCGTCAATATCTACAACCCGTATGGGAAGGTCGGGATTGAACTCTCGCGGAGATGACCTTTGCAGAACGTCGAAATAGATCAGACGGGCCATTCGCACCGGATAGGGATCCATGACCCGGATGAAACAGCCCACCAGGATCAGACACAATCCGACAAGGCGGAACGCCCATTTCCCTGTCTTGGTTTTGCGCTTCTCGTTGCTCACGTCGTTCTCCGAAAAAGTGAGGCAAAGCCCAATTGGTCAAAAGCGCTATTGGACCAGTTCGTTTCCCGGCTCCTGTTGTTCCGGTTCTTCCGGTTCAGACTCTTCTGGTTCCGGTTCAGGTTCTTCCGGTTCTTCCGGTTCAGACTCTTCTGGTTCCGGTTCAGGTTCTTCCGGTTCCGGTTCGGGTTCTACTTCCGGCTCTGGTTGTGACGGGGGCGATGGCGGTGCTGCGACGCTGATTGCGCGCGGCTGCGGCGCAGTTCTGCGAATGTCGGCCCTGTCGACTTTGGCCTGCTGCACGGGTGCACCTTCGCCAGAACACCCCTCAACCCTCACCTGCAATGGAGGCAGCAGGCCTTCCTGCGACTGAACAAATGGGAAACCAGATTTCAGCGCCTGATCATACTGCTCCTGATCAGCAGGCCGCCCGACTGTCCCGCCTCCACTGGTGGCATACATGCTGCATACGCGGCCTGTGGACCTGCAAGACCCCTGTGCACTGCACATTTGAACCGTTCCGTGCAGGACAAGCATTGCACTCTGGGTTTGTGATACGACCCACATGTCGAAAGTTGTTCCGCGAACGGCCATAGTCGCAGTCGGTGTCTTGATCGAATATGCACCTTTTCGGCTTTTGCCGGAAATGAATCGAAAGCTGCCACCCAAGGCCTGCACGGCAAAGCTTTTGGCCTTTCGATTGCCGCGCAGCATAGTCACGTCCAACACCATATGCGCATTGGGGCCAACGGCAATTTTTGTTTCATCCACAAATACGATCTGTACCAAACCGCTGTGATCTGTAGATATCGTATCGCCTGATTCAACGTCCATTCCTGAAATGACAGGCTGAGTGTTTCCGGCGCGAATGATCTGAGCGCCTTGCTTGGCGCTGATAACTGTTCCGATGTTGGCAAGGGCCTGCGCCGGCATGAGCGCGACAACAAATACAACCAACACAATCTTTAACCAAGTCAAACCAGAGCCCCTTCCCCCCACGGGTCTAAGTAAACGCGAAGCGCGCCAAGCTCGATTTTTGCCCCCAGAAATGTGTTATTCTTATTCAAATGCTCTAAAATGCTAGCAATATTTATGCATTATGGTGTGTATTTGTAGCAAGTTGTTTTTTAATCCGCGTTTACCAGCTTAAACACTTACGGATATGTGGGCGATGGTCTCCGCCATGGTCAGTAGGTGTGAACAACATGCTAACACCAATGGAAAAGAGAGACGTAAGTGGGGCTAACTGGCAGGTGTTTAGCAAGGCAACTGAACAGGCCAAAGCGCAGTATCCGTCAAATTCGCGCATAGGGCACGTGGCTCATCGCTTTTCTCGCGATGAGCCGTGATGCTTTTGCAGCGTGTTGTTGAAGGGTCAGAGGAATTGTTCGGGCAACAATGCGTCCGGCATGTTTTGGTAACACACGGGTCTCAGGAACCGCCGGATTGACAACGTGCCAACCGAGGTGGCACCGAAATTGGTCGAAGCGGGGTAGGGGCCGCCATGCACCATGCTGTCACAGACCTCGACGCCCGTGGGAAAGCCATTGGCAAGCACACGTCCGGCCTTGCGCTCGAGGATCGGCATCAGGCAACGCGCGGTGTCCATGTCCGCATCATCCATATGCAGTGTACAGGTCAGCTGACCTTGCAGGCTGTGTGCGACGGCCTGCATTTCGTCAGGCGTTTCGGCGGTCACAATAACGCCTAGCGGGCCAAAAACCTCTTCACCAAGGGTTTCGTTTGCCAGCCAGTTCACAGCATTGGTGCGATACAGGTGCGGGGACGCGGTGCGTTGGCCACGCATCGAGGTCAGAACCTCCTGCACACCTGTTGTATTGGCGATCCTTGCCTGACCAGCTCGATAAGCGTCGGCGATGCCGTCGGTTAGCATGGTCTGCGCGGGTGTCTTTGACAGGGCGGTTCGCGCGGTCTCAGCGAAGCGGTCCGCTGCTGCACCCGCCAGCATAACGGCGACCCCGGGGTTGGTACAGAACTGACCTGCGCCCATGGTCAGCGACCCCGCCCAGTTCTGAGCAATGTTGTCGCCCCGGTTCGTCAGCGCAGCATCGAGAATGAACATCGGGTTGACCGAGCCAAGTTCACCGAAAAACGGGATTGGCTCAGGACGCGCGGCACATAGATCGAACAGTGCCCGTCCACCAGCCAATGAGCCAGTGAATCCGACAGCCCTGATCAGCGGGTGTTGTACCAAAGCGGAACCCACGGTCCGGTCACCCCCCTGAATCAGACTGAAAACACCGGGATGAATTTTGCAGCGTTCGATGGCAGCATGTATGGCCTCGGCTATGATCTCACCGGTACCCGGGTGAGCGCTGTGCCCTTTTACGACAACGGGGCACCCAGCAGCCAAAGCGGCTGCGGTGTCGCCGCCTGCGGTTGAAAAGGCCAAAGGGAAATTCGAAGCACCGAATACGGCGACAGGGCCAATCGGGCGCTGAAGCATTTTCAGATCCGGGCGCGGCAGCGGCGAGCGGTCTGGCAACGGGCCGTCGTGGCGCCGATCCAGATACTCACCACTCAGAATATGTGTCGCAAACAAGCGAAGTTGGCCCGATGTGCGACCCCGCTCCCCTTGCAGACGGGCCTCGGGCAGGCCGGTTTCCTGCGTGCCTATTGCAGTAATCGCCTCGGCGCGGGCTTCGATCTCATCTGCTATGGTATTCAGAAATGCCGCGCGGTCTTCCCGGGTCGAAAAACCATAGCTCCAGAACGCTTCTTCGGCAGCTTCCGCAGCTGCATCAACATCCTGAAGACGCCCCACCGAAAAACTGTGTGAAGATCCAAAAGCGGGCTGTGACTGAAAAACCGTGTCACCTGAAAGCCAATTTCCAGCGATGAGGTGCTTACCATGGGGGGAGCAGGTCATGAATGTTCCATATCTACGATTCTAATGTTATGGATAATGTATCCAATTAAGGAGGGCAATCAAGCGCCCTGTTAGGTCTCCTCCATGGCGCGTTTTGCCACGATCATCTCCAGCAGTTGTTCCTTTGTTCGCCGGATGTGCCGCATCAGCATGTCACAGGCTTCGTCGACGTTCCCTGCTTGCGCTAGTTTCAACAGCTCTCGATGTTCTTTTTTCGCCGGTTCCCGCTGCTTCATCACGCTCAGATGCATTCGGACATAGCGGTCTGATTGCAGATTGACGCGATCCAGCAATTCATTTGTCAGTTTCCTCTGCGATGCCGCGTAAAGGGCGGAGTGGTATTGATAGTTCAGGATCCCCCACTTCCCGACGTCATTCTCGTCATAAGACGCTTCCATCTGTGTCAATATGTCGTTGCATCGCGCAAAGTCGGCAGATGTCATCTGCGGAATGGCTCTGCGGAAAAGATCGACTTCAATAAGCATTCGAAGGTCGAATATCTCTCCGATTTCATTCAGGGAGTGCTTGGTGACTGATCCGCCCCGATTATTGGCCCATTGAATCAGGCCTTCAGCGTTCAGACGCTTCAGGGCCTCGCGGATGGGCATCCGCGATACGTCATATTCCTCGGCCAGAGCTTCCTGGCGAATAGCTTCACCTTCGGCAAGTTCACCATTCAGTATCCGCTCACGAAGATCGTTCGCGATGACATCTGGTAGGCTTTGCTTGGTTATTGCGCGCTTTCCTGCCATAATTTTCCTGCCACTTGTTTGGGTACAGCTACCGGTTACCGGCGGTTATTCCAAGTTGAGCCGCGACGCGACCACTTAGAAAGCTGATTAAGGACACTCCGTTTAATAATGCATCCAATATCTATGTTGTTTCAACCCTGCTGAGACAGCGAGGTAAGACCAAGTGCGAATGGAACCTTCTGTGACCGCCTTTCCCTGAGAGCGGGCACGGTCAATGCACTGTTTAGTCAGACACCCCAGGTGTCCGACAAGCGATACCCGCCAGGCCAGGGGTCATCTGGGTCAAGCATGTGTTGATGAATGCCGGTGATCCAGCCGCGCCCACTTATTTCGGGGACAATCGCGGCACGGCCCGCCACCTCGGTGGCATCGACGATCCTGCCAGTGAACCGTGATCCGATGATCGAGACCGCCTCGAATGTCTGACCCGGCGACATCAACCCCTTTGCAGCCATCAGCGCCATGCGTGCGGAAACCGCTGTACCCGTGGGCGATCTATCAACTTTGCCCGGTTGGATTGCGACGGCAGATTTGCCAGTTAATCCGGTCTCGGTCTGGCTGATCGGGCCGCAGAAAGCACAGAATGAAATGTGGTCCCAATCCGGGTTTTCAGGATGCGAAAACCCAAGCTGTTCATTGGCTGCATTGGTGATCTTCACCCCCAATCGGGCGATGTCACGGGCCTCGTGTTCGACAATCTCGAATCCCAATGCCTGTGCATCGACCACGACAAAACTGTCACCCCCATAGGCGGTATCAACCATGATCGTATCCAATCCGGGTACCTCAAGCGGGACGGACAGTTTGTCGGCAAAGCTGGGCAGGTTCTGCACGAAAATGCGTTGCGCTTTTCCACCGCTGCATTCCGCCCGTACACGAACCAGCCCGCCTGGGGCCTCAAGCACCATATGAGTTTCGGGTTCCTGCATCGGAATGATTCCGCCATCCAGCAATACGGTTGAAACACAGATCGAGTTCGAACCGGACATGGGTGGCGTGTCTTCGGGTTCCATAATGATAAAGGCCGCGTCGGCCTTGGGGTGTTTCGGGGGCACCAGAAGATTGACATGACGGAAAACACCGCCCCGAGGTTCGTTCAGAACGAAGTTGCGCAGCGTCTGGTCGCCCGCGACAAAGCTGCGCTGTTCCCACAAGGTATCGCCCGGTGGCGGGGCGACACCCCCAACAATAACATCCCCGACTTCGCCTTCTGCATGGGCAGAAATGACATGAACGGTTTTGCTGCTCCGCATCGGATCTCTCAATATTGTGCGACAGGCTCGCCCAGAGCGTCGAAAATCGGTGTAACGCCCAGACCCGGACGGGCGGGTGCGGTCATCCGGCCGTTGACACGCTTTGGCGCACCCTCGGCAATGTCCACCGTGCCGTAGGAATTGAAATCCGTGGCAGAGAATGTGAACTCGGACGGCGTTGAACGGGCCAGATGTGCGATGGCTGCGGTGGTGATGTCACCGCCCCAGGTGTCTTCGATCGTCATGGGGATGCCGTGCGCCACGCAGAGGTCACGCATAAGACGGGCTTTGGTCAACCCTCCAACTTTCGAGATCTTCAGGTTGATCACATCCATCGCGTCTTCGGCAATGCCGCGGACCAGCGTGTTGGGGGTGTCGATCACCTCGTCCATCACGAAAGGCAATGCGGTGCGGCGGCGGATCGACACGCATTCCTCATACGTCAGGCAAGGCTGTTCCACATAGACATCCAGACCCGAAATCGCTCCCACCACGCGGGCGGCCTCGTGCCGGGTCCAGCCGGTATTGGCGTCCGCTACCAGCAGGTCCGTCTTTTTCAGAACGGCGCGGGTGGCGTGGATACGGTCAATGTCGTCATTGGCCTCGCCACCCACCTTGAGCTGAAATTTGGTGTAGCCTTCGGCGGCATAGCCTTCGATCTTTTTGGCCATGATCTCGGGTGCTTCCTGACTGATCGCGCGATAAAGCACCACATCGTCCTGCGCCGCGCCACCCAGCAAGGTGTAAAGCGGCTGTTCCGTGGCCTTGCCCAGCAGATCCCAGCAGGCAATATCCACCGGGGCCTTGGCATAAGGATGACCCCGCAAGGCCGCATCCATCGTGCGGTTGATCTGACCGATATTCAGTGGGTCCTGCCCGATCAAATGCGGGGCCAGCTCTGCCAGCCCGGCCCGGACGCCGAGCGCGAAAGACGGCAGATAGGCCGAGCCAAGCGGGCAGCATTCGGCATAGCCTTTCAACCCCTCATCCGTGATGATTTCCAAAACGGTGCTGTCAAACACTTCGACAAAATTGCCGTTGGACCAGCTATAGCGGCCTTCTTTCAGCGGCAGATTCACCTGATATACGTTCAGCCCGGTGATTTTCATAAGGTGTTCTCCAGATTAGAAGCGTGTGGATGCGAAAGGTGACATATCGAGCACCGGCTTGGCGTCAGTGACCAGATCGGCCACCAGTTCGGCCGTGCCTGCGGATTGGGTCAGCCCCAGATGACCATGGCCAAAGGCATAAAGCACCTTTGGTGCGCGCGAAGATCGGTCAATCACTGGCAGGCTGTCGGGCAGTGACGGGCGAAAGCCCATCCATTGCGTGCCGCCCTCTAGGTTAAGGTCTGGCATGAAGCGCCCGGCCTTGGCCAGCAACGTGTCAGCGCGCCGGTAATTTGGGGCCAGCTTCAATCCACCCAGTTCGACCGCGCCACCGATGCGCACACCGCCGTTGATCCGGGTCACCACAAACCCATGCCCCCCAAAGGTCAGATGCGTGCGCAGGTCAAAAGCGCCTTCGGGCAGGGTCGTGTTATAACCCCGCTCGGTCTCTAGCGGGATATGATCCCCTAGGGATTTGGCCAGTTGGTGTGACCAGGCTCCGGCGGCGACAATCACCTGACCTGCCGAAATGTCACCGTTGACGGTGACGAGACGCACGCCGTCATCGGTTGGTATCAGTGCCGTGATCCCTGCGATCTTAACCTGCCCACCGCGCGCGATGAACTGTTCCGCCAGATGCTTGGTCCAGCGGGCCGGATCGACGGTATTCATCCATGTCGGGGTAAAACCCGCATGGGTGAATCGCCGGTTTAGTCCGGGTTGAATCTCGGCAATTTCATCCGGACTGTCCAAAAGATCAAACGGGATGCCATGGTCCTTGCGCAGGTCCCAGGTGGGCAGGCTGGCACGGAAATCTCTCTCACTCTCGAACAACTGCAATTGGCCTTGGCGCTGCATCAGCGCTTCGCCGTCTACATATGCGATCTGGCGCTCCAGCGCGGAGCGGCTTTGGTTCATCAGCGCGGCCTGTGCGGACAGTGAGGCAGCATAACGATCCCGCCAACTGGCCCGCCAGAACCGGAGCATCCACGGTGCAATACTCAGCGCATAAGCGGGCGGGATCGACAAAGGCCCCAGCGGATCAAGAAGCCATTTTGGTGCTTTGCGCATGATCCCTGGGGTTGCAAGCGGCACGATATCTGTAAAGGCAAAGGCCCCGGCATTGCCCTTTGACGCTCCGGCTGCAACGCCTTCACGGTCCAGCACCAGCACCTGCCTTCCACGCTTTTGCAATTCCAGCGCTGAGCTGATGCCAATGATGCCAGCACCGATCACAACTATGTCCGTTTTGGTGTTATGCTGCATGGTTACAGGTTCTCAAATCGTGGTGCGGGGTCGGGGACCGGACAGTGTCTGTCCCCGGACTTGATTTCAAAGCGCGATACCATCACGGAACGGATCATTCGGCGCGAAAACCAACCTGCCTTCCGACATGATATGCGCCTGCCCGGTCAGGGTGGGAATGACACACCCGTTCGGGCCGGGTTGGTAGCTCAGCACATAGGGGCTGCCGATCACGCTTTCCTGCACAATCTCTTCCCCGGCGGCCAGCGCCCCGTTTTCCGCCAGACAGGCGAGGCGCGCCGAACTGCCCGTACCGCAGGGCGACCGGTCATATTGATTGTCAGGGCACAATACAAAGTTTCGGCTGTGAACATTCTTGTTGGGGGATTGATCCTGTAGGATCACGTGATCGACCAGTTCCCCGTTCTCACCACACACGCCCTGTGCGATGCAGGCTTCACGTATGGCGATGGTCAGATCTGTCAACGCACGAATATTTCCCGGATTCACCGGGATCGGGCTGGGATCAACAATGAAGAACCAATTTCCGCCATAGGCAAGATCGCCGGTTATCGACCCATGGCTGCCGACCTCAATTTGCACAGCTGCCCGCACGCGGCGGCTCTCGACATTTGTGACGCGCACGGTATTGGCGTCCAGCAACTCCACCGAGATGACCCCGACCGGGGTTTCCACCCGGTGCGTGCCCGGCCGGATCCGACCCATATGGGCCAGAGTGACACCCAAACCGATGGTGCCATGCCCGCACATGCCCAGAACGGCATCCGCATCGAAATAGATCACGCCGGTCTCGCATCTTGAATCTTCGGGCGCGACCAGAAGCGCGCCCACCATTCCGGGCTGTCCGCGCGGTTCCAGTAAGATGGATTTGTAGAACACCTCATGCTCGGTGGCCAAGCGTCGTGCACGCTCGGCCAGTGGGCCGGACCCCAGATCGGGGCCACCGTCGAGGATTACCCGCGTAGGCATTCCCCCGGTGTGACTGTCAATCACATGCATTCAGCAATGACCCCGCCCTGGTCGGACCAATCAGTAAACCAAGTGCGGAACAGGTCGTATTGCTGTTCGCAATAGTTGCGCTGGGCATCCGTCAACTCGTCGGTTTCGTTGAAGTGCAAGCGGTACTCTTCTTCGCCGTTCAGGACCAGCAGGTGTTTGTAATACAGTACCAGATCGGTGCCTTCGTCAAAGCTGGCCAGCACGCCAAAGGCTTCTTCCAGTTCCCGCGCGCGAAGGCGGGCTTCGGCATGACCGGCTGCCGCTTTCTGACACAGGGCCGCCAGCAGAAGTGCCTCTTTTGGCAGGGCAGTGCCAATCCCTGTGATCGAGCCGGTGGCGCCGCAATTGACGAAGCCATGGTAGACTTCGGTGTCTACGCCAACCATCAGTGTGACCTGATCATCTTTCGAGGTAATGTGTTCCGCCGCATAGCGCAGATCGCTTTTGCCACCGAATTCCTTGAACCCAACCAGGTTGGGATGATCTGCGCGCAGTTCCAGGAACAGATCGGCGCGCGTCGCAAAGCCGTAAACCGGGCTGTTATAGATGATTGCCGGAATATCAGATGCAGCCGACAGGATCGCTTTGAAATGGTTGCGCTGCGCCGCGATGGACGATCCACGCGACAATACACGCGGGATCACCATAAGCCCTGCCGCACCAACTTTTTGCGCATGTGCGGCAAGCGCTACGGCGGATTTCGAATTTATCGCACCGGTGCCGACGACAACGGGCAGTCCGGCTGCGATCAGACGTTCGACACCTTCCATCCGTTCGGCATCCGACAAGAGAGGCCAATCGCCCATCGAGCCGCAATAGACCACGGCGGACATGCCTGCTTCGATCATTTCCTTGCCCTTTTTCACCAGCGCGTCGAAATCCGGTGTCCGGTCCGGTTTGCAGGGGGTCATTAGGGCTGGCATGGTGCCGGTGAAGATATTTTGGGACATGAAGGTAACCTTCCTAATTGTATTGGGGCGGGGGCTTTTATCGCACATTCGACAGGAATTTGCGGGTATGTTCGGATTGGGCTTCGCTAAAAATCTGCGCGGGCGGACCGATCTCTTCCATCACGCCCTGATGAAAAAAAGCAACCCGGTCTGATACATCACGAGCGAAACCCATCTCATGCGTGACACAAATCATCGTCATCCCTTCTTCGGCCAATAACCGCATCGTGTCGAGAACCTCGCCCACCAGTTCAGGATCCAGCGCCGAGGTTGCTTCGTCAAACAGCATGTATTCCGGCTCCATCGCCAGCGCGCGGGCAATGGCAAGTCGCTGCTGCTGACCGCCCGATAAGGCCGAGGGAAAGACGTTCAGCTTCTCGCCCAACCCTACATGGGTCAACTGCTTTGCGGCAATGTCACGCGCCTCGTCCCTCGACTTGCCTTTGACAATCTTCGGGGCCAACGCAACGTTTTCCAGTGCTGTCAGGTGCGGAAAGCTGTTCCATTGCTGGAACACCATCCCCAGCTTTGTGCGCAGCTTGTTGATATCGGTGCCTTTTGCATGAACATCAATGCCATCAACCCTGACCGATCCTTGCTGGATCGGTTCCAGCCCGTTGATGCAATAGAGAAGGGTCGATTTACCGGAGCCTGACGCACCGATCACCGACAGAACTTCTCCTTTCTGCACATCCAGATCGATGCCTTTCAGCACATGCAGCGATCCGAAATATTTGTGCAGGTCGCGAATTTCGATCATTGGGCCCACCTTTTTTCTAGTGACGCGGAATACCGCGAAATCGGATAGCTGAGCGCGAAATAGAACGCGCCAGCGATTGTCAGGATCAGGAACGGTTCCTGCGTGCGGGTGATCAGGATCAGGCTGGCCTTGAGCAGCTCGACATAGCCCAGAACTGAGACCAGTGCGCTGTCTTTCATCACACCCAACGCGACCCCGACCCATGCCGGGAACACCGCGCGCCCACCGATCGGGAAGACGACATAGCGCAGATCCTGCCAATAGGTCATGCCCAGACTGCGCGCCGCGCGGCGCATCGGATCGCCGACGGCCTCAATCCCGCCGCGCGCCACATTCGCAACCAGTGCTGCTGTGTAGATGGATAGGATCACCACGCCCGAGGCGAACGGGTCCAGATTGAGTCCGACAATAGGTGCAAAGTTGTAAAACAGCACCAGTTGGATGATCAGAGGGACCGAACGGAAGATATCCAAAACCGGAGCCAACGTCAGGGTCGCTGCCAGTTTGCCCTCGTACAGAAGCCAACCGCACACCACGCCAAAAACCGTTCCAATGGAAATCGAAAGCATTGAGATCCAGAGCGTTCGCAGCGCGGCTTCGCCCAGAAACCACAGATCGTTGATGTTGAAGCCGCTGAAAAAGCTGACAGTGGGTTGCATCTGTGCCTCCTTCAGTAGCGGAAAAGCCGGGACGCCAGCAGGCGCGAGGCAAAAAGGATGATTTTGACGATCACGTAGTAGATGACCGCGGTGACGGCGAAATATTCAAAGATTCGGAAAGTGCGCGAGGCAAAGAACTGCGTCTCGCCCGACAGTTCCCGGAAGCCGACCAGCATACCCAGTGACGACATCAAAACAGCCCAGACCATCTGGTTCGTGATCGGATGATAGACAATGCGAAACACCTGCGGGATCACGACGCGTGTGTAAGCCTGCCACGCGTTCATGCCCAGCGATCGCGACGCGCGTAGCTGTGTCTCGGGGACGGCCTGAAAACCGCCACGGAAGTTTTCAGCCAGATAACCGGCGCAATTGAATGTCAGTCCGGCCAGCACGATGAAGTACGGCGACAGATGCAGGCCAAAGGCACCAAGCCCGAAGCCGAAAAAGAACAGCTGGAACAGTGCCGGAGTATTGCGCGCCAGTTCGACCCAGGCTGAGGCGAACCAGTAAAGCGGTCCTTTCAGGTGCAGCCGCGTCAGTGCCAGACAAAGCCCGATGATGATGCCAAGGACCATTGCCAGCACGGCAACCTGTATCGTCAGCAGCGATGCCTCAAGCAGGTCCGGCAGGCTTTTCATCACCGGTCGCCAATGGAAGTTATAGTCGAACACGGGTGTCCCTCGCGCAATTTACCGGTCCTTTCGCCCGAAGAGAACCGGGCGAATGGTTGGTACAGTAAAGGATCAGTACATTACGCCGGGAATGCGAAGTTCGGGGGCTTCGCCACCGACATAATTTCCCCAATGCTCCTGATAGCGGCCCGAACGCACCTGGTGGGTCACGAACAGGTTCAAGAAGTTCAGCCAGGTGACATCTTCGCGCTTGCCGACAACCGAAGTGTAGTCGGTGGTCCATGGCATGCGAGGACCGGCAACAACAGTTTCATATTGCTGGGTAATCGGCAGCACGGCAGTGTTTGTGGTAATGCCGATATCGGCCTTGCCCTGAGCCACCGCCAGGAACACTTCATTCTCGGACTGGTAGCCTTGGTAATTGCCTTCTTCACCCCATTCGGCGGCGATCTTCAGCCATTCCTGCTCGGGCACGGTGCCGATCGCGGCAGCCACGCGCTTGCCACGGATATCCTCGAAGGTTTCAATGCCACTTTCGGCATTCACCACACCCTGCGCATAATAGATGGCGTAAGGAATGGTAAAGCCCACCGTACGCGCCCGTTCAAGGCTGTCCGAGGTTGCTCCGAACACAACGTCTGCGCGTCCGGTGACGATCACTGGCAGGCGTTCCGCCCAGGTCAGCGGCAGGATTTCGGCCTCAACTTCAAGAGCGGCGGCCAGATCATTGCAGTATTCGACATCAAAGCCTGCCGGTTCGTTATTCGCGTCGCGATACCCAATTGGCGGAAAATCCAACACAACACCGCAGCGCAATGTCCCGCGATCTACGACATCGTCCAGCGTGTCCGCCATCGCAGGAACCGTGGTGATGGTGGTGAGGGCCGCCAGTGCGGCGAGTTTCTTGAGCATGTGATCCTCCCTGAATCAATCGATACGCGCAGCTATAGAGGATATTGTATCCAACATCCAGTATTTTGTTGAGCAGGGAAAGCCTACTTTCAAAGGGTGTCATGGCTCTTGGGTGCGATTGAAATGACTGACTTGGCCCGCGTGGAAGGCCGTCGTCCGACGGTGGCCAAATGGAATTGGCACCAGGTATTACTGAGTTGGAGGTTTTGGCCGAAAGTGGTCCGTCGTCAAACGTGAAGGTGCATTGTGCACAGAAGCCGGGGTGCTTTCAGCTTGAGACGGAAAACGTTTTGTGATGGGAGTGTGTGACGCCCAAGCAACTCCAACCTGCGTCTCTTAAAGAAAACCGGCAATGCTTGCCCGCGCGACCAAATGTGCGTTCGGTCAGACTTTGACGGCTTGGAGTTCTTCGAGCAGGTCGAGGAGTTGATTGAGTTTTTCTTGTCCCATTTGTTTTTCGATACTTTGGTAGATCTGCAGAGAGGTTCCGAGGTTTTCGGCGAGGATGTTTCGTCCTTCGTTTGTGATCTTCACCATTGTGCGTCGTTTGTCATGGCTGTCCTGGCGGCGTGATATTTGGCCTTCGGCTTCCATCGTGCGCAGGATGCGGGTGAGGCTTGGCAACAACAGGCAGGCCTCTTTGGCGATTGAGCTTTGCTCCACTTCACCCAGCTCGTCCAGCACGCGCAGGATGCGCCATTTCTGCTCGGTCAGTTGTATCCCCTGCAGCATGTCCCGGATGGGGGCCATGACGGTTTCGCGTGCGCGCAGCAAGGCAATCGGTAGGGCGCGCGAGGTGTTTTTGGTGTGGCTTTGTTCACTCATGGCAGTCTTGTAATTCGCGGAGTCAAAAGATGCAAAGATTAACAAAGCAAGTTCTTGACAGTGGGGGCTCCAATTTACTAAACATGTTTACCATTGGAGGGGAGCACATGCCACATTTTCACGTCGAATATTCCGGCAATCTGGAAGACAGGATCGATATGAGTGGCTTGTGCGAATGCATCCGGGCCACGGCTGCCGGGATCAAGACATTCCCCCTGCCCGGTATTCGTGTCCGGGCCACGCGGGTCGATCACTATGCCATCGCGGACGGCAATCCGGCGCATGGGTTTATCGATATCTCGATCCGCCTGCGCGCTGGCCGGGCTGCGGATGTCAAACGGGACGCCACGCAGCGCATTTTCGAGGCGGTTGAGGCCTATCTGTCCCCCGCCTTCGCCGGACATTCCATCGCGCTCTCGCTTGAGATGCGTGACATTGACCCAGACCTTTCGCCCAAGACCGGCACGATCCGGGACCATTTGGGCGCGACCAACCAGGAGACCTGATCCATGAGCGCACTGGATACGAACATCGAGAAGCTGGCGGGCTTTCTGGCGCGGTTTAAGGAGACCGGCATCAAGAACCGGATCGCGGGCGAAGATCGCGACGGTTCCGCAGGGGTGTTCCAATCCACATCTCCGGTTGACAGGTCGGTGATCTGCGATGTCGCCCATGGCACTGCCGATGATATCGACGCTGCCGCCAATGCCGCTCATGTCGCATTTGCCGATTGGCGCGACATGCCTGCCACCGAGCGGCGCCGCATCTTGCTGAACGTTGCCGATGCGATCGAGGCCCGTGCCGAGGAAATTGCGCTGTGTGAATGCTGGGACACAGGCCAGACCCTGCGCTTTATGTCCAAGGCCGCGCTGCGGGGGGCCGAGAACTTCCGCTATTTCGCGGATCAGGTGATACAGGCGCGGGACGGTCAGCATCTTAAGTCGCAGACCCTGATGAACATCACCACGCGCGTTCCGATTGGTCCGGTGGGGGTGATCACGCCGTGGAACACGCCGTTCATGCTGTCGACATGGAAGATCGCGCCTGCTTTGGCCGCCGGGTGCACCGTGGTTCACAAACCGGCCGAAGATTCTCCGCTGTCCGCTCGCCTGCTGGTGGAGATCGCCGAAGAGGCCGGGCTGCCCAAGGGGGTGCTGAACACCGTGAACGGGTTCGGCCCCGATGCGGGTAAAGCGTTGACGGAACATCCGTTGATCAAGGCGATTGCCTTTGTCGGTGAAAGCCGCACCGGCAGCAGCATCACCAAACAAGGTGCCGATACGCTCAAGCGGATGCATCTGGAGCTGGGCGGCAAGAACCCGGTTGTCGTGTTCGACGACGCCGATCTCGACCGGGCGCTGGATGCGGTGATCTTCATGATCTACTCGATCAATGGCGAGCGCTGCACGTCATCCTCGCGCCTGCTGGTGCAGGACACCATCAAGGACGCGTTCGAGGCCAGGCTGATCGAACGGGTCAACACCATCAAGGTCGGGCATCCGCTGGATCCTGCGACCGAGATCGGGCCACTGGTGACCGAGGAGCATTATAACAAGGTGACTTCCTATTTTGACATCGCCAAAGAAGACGGTGCGACTGTCGCCGCCGGAGGTGCCAAGGTCGGCGACACAGGGTATTTCATTCGCCCAACCCTGTTTACCGATGCCAATAACCAGATGCGTATCGCGCGCGAAGAGATATTCGGCCCGGTTCTGACCTCGATCCCGTTCTCGACCGAGGACGAGGCGCTGCAGATCGCCAACGACACACCATACGGTCTGACCGGCTATGTCTGGACCAATGACCTGACCCGCGCCTTGCGGTTCACCGACAAGCTTGAAGCCGGGATGATCTGGGTGAACTCGGAAAACGTCCGCCACCTGCCAACACCGTTCGGCGGCGTCAAGGCATCCGGTATCGGCCGCGACGGCGGCGACTGGAGCTTCGAGTTCTACATGGAACAAAAACACGTCGGCTTCGCAACAGGAAAACACAATATCATGCAGCTGGGGAAGTGAACTCGGGCAATGGCTCTGGTACACAAACGTCGGTAAACACGAGGAGGAACTGTCATGGGAAAGATCGTACAAGCCGCGAAGATTACGCATGTGCCAAGTATCTGGATGTCCCATACGATGCCAAAATACAAAGGCATCCGGCAGTCTGCCATTGATGGTTATGCGCGCCTGCGCCAGGACGCGATAGATCGCGGGGTCGAGACGTTCCTTGTGTTCGACACTCATTGGATCACCAATCAGGGGTTTCACCTGAATACCAAAGAGCACCATAAAGGCCGCTTCATTAGCCACGAACTGCCACATATGCTGGCGGATATGGAGTTTGATTATCGCGGGGATCACGCGTTGGGGGAAACCATCCTTGATGTTTTGCGCGAGCGCGGTGAGCGGGCACTTGGCCATTCGCACCCCGATATGGGCATGGAATATGGCACCCTTCTGCCTATGCATTTCATCAACGAAGGGGTGAATGCCCGCGTTTTGCCTGTTGCAGTCAACCAGTTCTCGTCGATCCAGGAAAACCGCATCTGGGGTGAGGCCATTGCCGAAGGTATCCGACGTTCCGACCGGAAGGTTTCCGTAATGGCATCCGGCTCACTCAGCCATGACTTTACGACGAATGAACGCTCGGTCGAAGGGTTGAATGCGGTAAACGGCGAGTTCAACCGCCAGATGGATATGCACGTGCTGGAGATGTGGGAGCAGGGACGGTTTGAAGAGTTTCTTGAGATGCTTCCAGACTATGCAAAGAAATGTACAGGCGAATGCGCCATGAAGGACACTGCTTTGCTGTTCGGAGCTCTGGGCTGGGGCAGCTACAAGGGTGAGGTCGACATCTACACCCCCTACTTCGGCAGCTCTGGCACAGGTCAGGCGAATGTCAGTTTTTCGGTCTGAAGGCAGAACCTGGGACCTATTCAATTGAAAAATGCACACCTGTTCGGCTTTAGTCCACGAGCCGAACAGGTAAGGTCGGGGACTGGACGAATTGGTGCTCAGTTACAAAAGAAGGCTTGCGCATGGATTGGGACACGTTTTCGCATTGGGGTCAGCACATTTCGAAATGGGCGGCCGACTATCACAGAACTCTTGCCGAGCGCCCTGTTCGCGCACAGACCACACAAGGAGAAATCGCGGCCCAGCTAAAGGTATCGCCCCCCGATAGTGGCGAGCCGATGGAAGCCATCATGGCCGATTTCGAACAGATCGTGATGCCGGGTATTACTCATTGGCAACACCCCCGGTTCTTTGCCTATTTCCCGGCCAATGCAGCGCCCCCGTCGATGCTGGCTGAAATGCTGGTGACCACAATCGCGGCGCAATGCATGTTATGGCAGACCTCACCAGCTGCGACTGAAGTCGAAGGTGTCATGGTCGATTGGCTGCGGCAAGCGCTTGGATTGCCGGAAGGTATGACCGGAGTTATTCAGGACAGCGCATCATCAGCCACGTTGTCGGCTGTGTTGACAATGCGGGAACGGGCAACAGGGTTTACCGGCAACCGCGAAGGCCTGAACGCCAAGGGCGCGCTGCGCATTTACTGCTCAGATCAGGTGCATTCGTCGATTGATCGGGCTTGCTGGGTTGCGGGGATTGGTCAGGACAATCTGGTGAAACTGCCTACAGGTGGTCCGACCTTTGCGATTGATGCAGGGGCTCTTGACGCCGCAATTCAGGGTGACATCGCGGCTGGGTATGTGCCTGCCGGTATCATTGCAATTACGGGCGGTACCGGGGTTGGGGCCTGCGATGATCTGGTAGCGGTCGCTGAGATTGCGCAAAAATACGACCTCTACACACATCTAGACGCGGCCTGGGCGGGGTCGGCGATGATCTGCCCCGAGTTTCGTGAGGCCCTTTGGCCCGGGGCGGACCGTTACGACAGCATTGTCTTCAACCCCCATAAATGGATGGGTGCGCAGTTCGATTGCGCGATCCAGTTTCTGCGGGACGCCGCGCCACAGCTCAACACGCTTAAGATCGAACCGGAATACCTCAAGACCACTGGGGCAGAGGTGACGAATTATTCGGAATGGACCATCCCCCTGGGTCGTCGGTTCCGGGCATTGAAGATCTGGTTCTTGTTGCGATCATACGGTCTCGACGGGTTGCGGGACCGTATTCGCAACCATGTGCTCTGGGCCAATGAACTTGCAGAAAAGATCGGCGCGATGGAGGGGTTTGAGGTCACCACCGGCCCGATCCTGAGCCTGTTTTCCTTTCGCTGTCCTGGGGATGACGCTGCGCAGCAGCGGCTGGTGGATGCGCTGAATGACGATGGCCGAATTTACTTGACGCAAGGCATGTTCGATGGCCGCAAGATCATCCGCTTTCAGGTTGGGCAATTCGACACATCCCGCGATGACGTGCTGATGGCCGCGGATGTCATCCGCGATGTCTGGGAGAGCCTGCCATGAAATTCGCAACGTTCAGTGCTGCAAGGGATACAGTCTTTCGCGCGGTTACCAAGGATGGTGCGATCACTCTGAATGATGATTTCCCCGAGTTTTCCAGCCTGTATGAGGTTATCGCTGCGGGTGAGTTTGGCAAAACTGGAGACTAAGAAAGCCAAAGCCGCACACTCTCGTTGTGATTGAGGGACCACCGGAGGAATATCAAATGTCCAACCGGCTGGCGCCGCAAAGTATTTTCTGGAATTGAACAGATCAAGCATGACGGACGAAGAGGTAACGGCGGCGAAACGCAACTTCTTAGACGATTTGAAGATGCGCAAAAAGTAAGAAAGAAGGCCACGCGCTCGCTGCAGCCACGGTCCTTACCTGCGCGCCTCAGGATAGCCGACCAGTCTGGCCTGAGATTTCAGAATAACACACGTGACCAGCCCAAAGCGTGTTTTCCCCAAGCGGGCACGCCTATAGCTTTTGCACGCCATGCATAGTCAGGGTGCTCACCAGATCGGCATAATCCTCGCGGGCTTTGGGGCCTGCGCCGGTGTTCCACATGTAATACCAGTTTAACATGCCAAAGACTGACATAGTCGCTCCTCGAAGCTTGTCCTTGGCTCCGTCAAAAGAACCGGGGGACAACTCCAGAAGTATGTCGCGTACAAAGTTCACCAGATCAAGCTGATAGCCCCGTAGCCTTTTTTGCTGTTCCTCGGTCAGTGCGCTCATGCCACTGATCTGAACCCGGTGCTCGTCATCTGCACCCTGATAGGCAAAAAGGATCTCGCGCACTGCTTTGCGCAGTTTCTGTTCGGGGCTAAGGCCGTCCAGATCAACATTGCAAATCCGGTCCCGCAACTCACGCAGGTACGTTTCAAGGATGTCATACAGGATGGCATCCTTGCTGTCATAGTAGTGGTATATGTTTGCTTTCGAGATCCCACATTCTTTGGCCAAAAGGGTCATCGAAGCACGGTCAAACCCCTGGTCGGCAAACACTTTTGCCGCCATCTTCAGGATCTGCTCTCGTTTTTGGTCGTGGTCTTTAGCAATTGTCCGGGCCACGGCTCAGTCCTTATCGCGATTGTCTACAACGCGCTTCGCCTTGCCCTGAGAGCGTTCGACGTCGCCGGGGTCCCCTACTACAATTTCGGTTGAAACGCCAACGACGTCCTTGATCCGCTTGGTCAGCATCCGAGCAGCGGCCGTTTTTGACAGCTCGTCGGTGGAATCGGGGGAGGATTCAACAAAGACCCGCATGGCGTCCATGCGACCGGATTTATAGAGCTCGATCTGGTAATAGGGGGCAAGACCGCCCGTTGCCATGACCTGTTCCTCGATCTGGCTGGGGAAGACGTTGACGCCGCGCAGGATCATCATGTCGTCGCTGCGACCGGTGATCTTTGCCATCCGGCGCATTGACCTTGCTGTCCCCGGCAGCAGGCACGTCAGATCGCGTGTGCGGTAGCGGATCATCGGCAGCCCTTCTTTGGTCAGTGTCGTGAACACCAATTCTCCGGTTTCGCCATCGGGCAGGACTTCTCCGGTCGCCGGGTCGATGATTTCCGGCAGGAAGTGATCCTCCCAGATTACAGGCCCGTCTTTGGTTTCAACGCATTCATTGGCGACTCCGGGGCCCATGATCTCGGACAGGCCATAGATATCGACGGCGTGCATGTCGAAGGCTGCCTCGACCTCGGCCCTCATCGCGTCAGTCCAGGGTTCGGCACCAAAAACGCCAACCTTCAGCGAGCTCTCACGTGGGTCGAGACCCGCCTTGTGGAACTGTTCAAGGATATTGAGCATGTAGGAGGGTGTAACCATGATCCCGTCAGGACGGAAATCGTTGATCAGGTTGACCTGCTTTTCAGTTTGCCCGCCCGACATCGGGACGACAGTCGCGCCAAGGCGTTCGATCCCGTAATGGGCGCCTAGCCCACCGGTGAACAGCCCATAGCCGTAGGCATTGTGCACCATGTCGCCCTTGCGCAGCCCAGACGCCCGAAGAGAGCGCGCGCCAAGGTCAGCCCAATTGTCGATGTCATTCTTTGTGTAACCGACCACTGTCGGTTTGCCTGTCGTGCCGGAGGACGCGTGCAGGCGAATTATCTCGCTGCGCGGGACCGCAAAAAGACCAAACGGATAGTTGTCGCGCAGGTCGTTTTTATACGTGAACGGAAACTTTGACAAATCCGAAAGCTGCTGAAGATCGTCGGGATGCACGCCAGCCTCGTCAAAGCGCTGCTTGTACATCGGAACGTTTTCATAGGCGTGACGCACGGACCATTTCAGGCGCTCAAGCTGCGTGGCGCGAATTTCGTCGATCGAGGCGATTTCGATCGGGTCCAGGTCCGCTTTGTTGGGGGTAAGGTCTTCCATCGCGTAACTCCTCCAGTCACGAAACTATTCTTGAAAATTCTGGCCGCCAACGGCGCGGGACATGCCGCGAAATTCAGCGATCAGAGTATTGTCTTGATTGATGACGCGGACGTCGTAGATACCGCTGCGACCGGACAGGTTCACTTCTGTCGCGGTAGCCGTCAGGCGGTCACCCTTCCGTCCTGGTGCGAGATAGCTGACCATTGTATGCTGTCCCACCGTTGCAACATTCCGGCTGTTGCAGGCAAAGGCAAAAGCGCTGTCGGCAAGAGCGTGCGTGACGCCGCCATGGCAAATACCGTGTCCGTTACAGTGATGCGGTGCAACAGTCAGTGACAGGACAGCGCGCCCTTCTTCGACCTCCACAAGCTCCATCCCGAACCATTTACTGGCTTCGTCATTGGCCCACATCGCTGCCGCGGATTTTTGGGCACGTTCGTTTGGGGTCATCATCATCTTCCCTGAAAATGCGGTGCGCGTTTTTCGAGGAAACTGGACACGCCTTCTGCGTAATCGGCACTTTCCCCACAAGTTTTCATCGCGTCCGCTTCAATTTCAAGCTGATCGGACAAGGATGTGGTGGCTGCTGTTTGAATGCACTGCTTGGTCAGGCCCAACCCAAGGGTGGCGCCGTTGGCGAGTTGCGTGGCAAGAGCGCGTGCTTCGGTCATCAGCTGATCATCGGGCAACGCCTTCCAGATCAGCCCCCATTCTTCGGCCTGTTTGGCGGTTAGGGGCATTGCTGTCAGGGCCAGCCCCTTAGCGCGCGCTTCGCCCAACAATCGGGGCAGGTGCCAGCTGCCGCCTGTGTCCGGAATCAGCCCGACCTTGGAAAAGCTTTGAATGAACTTTGCGCTTTCCCCGGCCAGAACCATGTCGCAGGCCAGTGCAAGGTTCGCGCCTGCACCCGCGGCCACGCCGTTTACGGCACAAATTACCGGGAAATCCAAAGACCGGATCAGTCGAACCAAAGGGGCATAGAAAGTGCGTACAGTTTTGCCCAGATCAGGCGGGCCATCCATTTTCGAGGGATCGCGGTCTCCAAGGTCCTGACCCGCACAAAAACCGCGCCCTGCGCCGGTCAGCAAAATCGCGCGGGAACCATTTTCGCGCGCGCTCTTCAGCGCGTCCTGAAGGGCAAGATGCATCTCCTCATTGAACGAGTTCAGCTTGTCGGGGCGGTTCAGGGTTATTTCTACCCAGTTTCCGTGATCATGTACAAGGATCGTATCGCTCATGGCAGTCTCATCTGTTCCCGTGACAACTTAATCATTGCATTAACCGAACGGTTGGTCAATATATAAACCCGAACCGAATCTGGACTGATCAAAGGGATTGCCAATGTCGCAGCCGTCGCTGGTGAGTGTTGACTTTAAGGGCGACGTGGCCTGGGTCACGGTCGACAACCCGCCGGTGAACGCAACCTCGACGGGCGTTCGGCAGGGTCTGGCCGCCGCGGTCGATGCAGTTCAGAAAGCTCGGGTTGCCGTCCTGTGCTGCGCCGGTCGGACATTTATCGCGGGCGGTGACATGTCCGAGTTTGATGCGGCTCCGGTTGAGCCGCATTTGCCTGATGTTGTTCAGAAAATCGAAGACAGTAATGTGCCGTTTATCGCCTGTATGCACGGCAACGTGTTAGGTGGCGGGTTTGAAATTGCCATGGCCTGCGCGTGGCGGATCGCAGCGCCGGGCACCAGCTTTGGGTTGCCGGAAGTCAATGTGGGCCTCATCCCGGGGGCAGGGGGCACGCAGCGATTGCCGCGCCTTGTTGGAATGGAAGCAGCGATCGACATCGCCTGTTCGGGAAAAACCCTGAAAGCCGAGGAAATGGCCAATCTCGGCGGAATTGACCTGATTGCCGATAACCCAACGGCAGCTGTTCTGGACTTTGTCGCCAACCTGCCAAAGCGCCCGGCACCTGTCAGTCAAAGGCCCGTCGGCGAATTCGCGTCTGACCTTCTGGAGACGAGCCGTCAGGCTTTGATAAAACGCGCCAGGGGTCAGCAATCACCGCTGGAAAACCTGACCGCGCTCAGCTGGTCGTCCGAACCCTTTGCTGCCGCACAGCCGAAAGAGCGTGCGCGCCATCTGGCTCTGCGTCAAAACTCTGAAAGCCGCGCCTTGCGGTACGCCTTTTTTGCCGAGCGCAAGGTGGCCAGACCTTCCATGATTGCCGGAGTTACTCCGCGCGATATCAGCCGGATCGCAGTTGTCGGTGGCGGGTTGATGGGCGCAGGGATCGCCACCGCTGCCCTGAGTGGCGGGCTGTCTGTTACTTTGATTGAAAGAGATTTGGATGCAGCTGCCGCCGCCCGTAGCCGGGTTGAGGGGCTGCTACAGAGGGCGGTCAAGCGGGGTAAGATGTCCGAAGCACAGCTGCGGGAACGCCTTGCTGCGTTTCGAGCTGTGGACAGCTACTCCGAAGCTGCGAACGCTCAGCTGGCGATCGAGGCTGTGTTTGAAGACTTGTCAGTCAAGCAACAGGTTTTTGCAGAATTGGCCCGCCATATGCAGCGTGACGCGATTCTGGCCACGAACACGTCTTACCTGAGCCCAGTCGATATCTTCGCGGGTATCGAAAATCAATCGCGGTGTATTGGCCTGCATTTCTTCAGCCCTGCCCATGTTATGAAGCTGTTGGAAGTCGTGCATACGCCGCAAACTTCGCCCGAAGTTGTCGCCACCGGGTTTGCGCTTGGAAAAAGGCTTCGCAAGGTTTCTGTGCTGTCGGGCATCTGTGATGGTTTTATTGGCAACCGGATGTTGGCTGCGTATCGGCGCGAGGCCGATTATTTGCTGGCGGATGGGGCGTTGCCTTATCAGGTGGACCAGGCAATGCGAGCTTTCGGGATGCCCATGGGGCCTTACGAGTTGCAAGATCTGACCGGCCTCCAAATCGCCTGGGCCAACCGAAAACGTAATGCAGCAACCCGCGACCCGAACGAACGTTATGTGACGATTGCTGACCAGCTTTGCGAGATGGGTCGTCTTGGCCAGCGCACGGGCAAAGGATGGTATCGCTATGAAGACGGTACTCGCGAACCGATCCGTGATCCCGAAGTGGACGCGTTGATCGAGTCCTACTCGGCTGATCAGGGCATAACGCGGCGGGCATACGCACAGGACGAAATCGTGTCGCGCATTTTGGCGGTGTTGGACAATGAGGGCGCGTTGATCATTCAGCAGGGGATCGCCGAGTCCGCGGAAGCCGTCGATATGGTTCAAATTCACGGCTACGGCTTTCCGCGCTGGCGCGGCGGTCCGATGAACTACTGCAAGGAAATCGGTGCCAGCACGACGCAGGCAATGATGGAAACCGTAGCCAAGGAAAGCCCCGGTTCATGGCGCGTCGCGGGCTGTCTTGGAGACAATTAACAAGTTGATGGTTACAAAAGTGACCATTAACGCATTCTTGACTCATGTTTCACAGGGAGGAGACAGAACTATGAAATTCACAAGGTTGAGCACACTTCTTGCCTCAGCTGCATTGGCCGTTTCAGGTACAGTGGCGCTTGCGGCAGACTATACGCTGACCATCTCCAGCTGGGCCCCACCGACCCATGGCATCAATGCCAAGATGTGGCCGAAATTCGTCGAGATGATCGAAGAGGCCACCGATGGTCAGGTCACCGCCGAGCTGAAGCTGGGCCTTGCCCCGCCCCCCGCGCAGATGGACTTGATCATGGATGGCGCTGCCGATGCCTCGATCATATTCCACGGCTATCAGCCGGGTCGGTTTGTCACCACCAAGATGATCGAACTACCCGGATACGAAGGCTCGGCCGAGGCTGCGTCGGTTGCGTATTGGCGGGCATATGACGCGCATTTGAAGGCAGCGGATGAACACCGTGGTGTGAAAGTGATCGCTTTGCACACGCATGGTCCAGCTCAGCTGCATTCCAGCAACCCGGTAACAACACTGGACGAAGTCTCGGGCCTCAAGGTTCGCATCCCCGGCGGTGTTGGTGGTGACGTGGGCACGGCGCTGGGTGCAACCGGTATCCAGGTTCCTGCACCGAAAGTGTATGAAACCCTGGCTTCCAAAGCCGCAGATGGCGTCGTCATGCCCTTTGAATCCCGCAAAGGTTTCAAGCTGACGGAAGTGGCCCAGAACGTCTATGAGGTCCCTGGCGGCCTGTATCGCGGTTCGTTTGCCTTTATTATGAACGAGGACACCTTTGCTGATCTGCCCGCCGATCTGCAGGCAGCGCTGGAAGAAAACGTTTTCGGGGAACCGCTGAGCCGCGAAATTGGCAAGATCTGGGATGAGATCGATGCGATCGGCCGGGAAGAGACCGAAGGCGCCGAAGGTAACGCAATCCATGCCGCATCCGCTGAAGATCTGGAAAAGTTCAATGCGATTGCCGCGGATGTACGCGCCAAGGTTATCGACGAAGTCAGTGGCACAGGCATCGACGCCCAGGCCGCCTACGACATGATCGTAAATGAAATGGCTGCGCAATAACGCAGTCGGGCTGGCGGACGCGATCCGCCAGCCGATTTCACCCGCTGGGGACCCGTTATGCAATCTCTCGTGACCTTTGCGCGTCGCGTCAGTATCGTGCCAACGCTGCTGGCCTGTGCCGCGCTATTCATCCTGATGGTGATGACATTCTTTGATGTCATCCTGCGCTCTGTCTTCAACGCCCCGATCGAGGCGGCGACAGAGCTGACCCGGATCCTGATGGCCATCCTCGTGTTCTCGGTCTTGCCGATGATCTCAGCAGGGAAGGGCCAAATCGCTGTGGACTTGACGGATGGGCTGTTTTCTCGCCTGCGGTTAAGCCGGGTGCGCGATGGGATCGTGTATCTGGTGTCCGGCGTCATGTTGATCTGGCCGATCCAACGTGTCTGGCTACTTGCCGAGCGCGCGCGGGATTACGGGGACGTCACGGAATACCTTTCGATCCCTGTCTTCTATGTAGGCTGGTTCATCTCGGGGTTCATAGCGATCACCGCTGTTGCAATGGTCATCACCGGCTTTTTGCACTTTCTTGCCCCCCATACCTTGTCGGAGCACCACCAATGACCGCTGCCCTGATCGGTTTTGTTCTTGTTCTTGTTCTTGTGCTGGTGCGCTTACCTATCGTGTTTGCAATGGGATTGGTCGGAACGCTTGGGTTTGCCTATGAACGCGGTGGCAGCATCCTGTCCGAGCGTGGGCTGAAAGCCGCGATGTCGATGGTGGGTCGTCAGATCACCGACACGGCGCAGGATTACGGCCTGTCGGTCGTCCCGCTGTTTATCCTTATGGGCTTGTTCGTGAATAAAGGTGGTCTTGCGCGCGAGCTTTACGCAGTTTCAAATGCTTTTCTGGGTCATTTCCGGGGCGGTATCGCCATGGCGACAGTTGCGGCATGCGGAGGTTTTTCGGCCATTTGCGGCTCGTCTCTGGCAACGGCGGCCACCATGTCCAAGGTCGCAATGCCGGAAATGCGCCGCTATGGCTATTCCGACGAACTGTCGACGGCATCGATTGCAGCGGGCGGTACGCTTGGTATCCTTATTCCGCCTTCGGTGATCCTGGTCATCTACGGGCTGCTGACCGAAACCTCGATTGGAAAACTTTTCGTTGCGGGTATCATTCCCGGTCTGCTTGGCATCCTGTTCTACCTGCTCGCCGTCCGCTGGACCGTCGCACGCAAGCCCGAGTCGGGACCGGCGGGTGAACGTCACGGCTGGGCCGAGCGTCTGTCGGCGGTGCGCTCAGTCTGGGCCGTATTGCTGCTGTTCTTTCTGGTGATTGGCGGATTGTACGGTGCATTCGATTTTCATCCACTGAACCTGACCTTCAGCCCGACCGAGGCGGCAGGCATGGGCGCAATGGGCGCTTTCCTGATCGCGCTGTCACGAGGCGGGCTTACTTTGGGGTCGACTTTTGAGGTGCTGAAGGAAACCACCTATACCGCCGCGGCATTGTTTTCCGTTCTGATCGGGGCACAGATCTTTTCGAATTTCATCAACCTTGCCGGTCTGCCTGAAGCGCTCATCGCGTTGGTTACGGCCTATGACGTTGAACCTTTTGTGGTGATCCTGATGATCCTTGGAATCTACATCATTTTGGGTTGCGTCTTTGAATCCCTGTCGATGCTGCTGCTGACGGTGCCGATCTTCTTCCCGTTGGTCACATCGTTGGGGTATGACCCGATCTGGTTTGGTATTGTTGTGGTTGTGGTGACTGAAATCAGCCTGATCACTCCTCCCGTCGGCTTGAATGTCTTTATTCTGAAAGGTGTGGTCGGGGATGTATCAACCGGAACAATCTTCAAGGGTGTCACTCCGTTCTGGGTGGCGGATATCTTCCGGCTGGCCCTGATCGTTCTGGTGCCGTGGTTGGTATTGGTTCTGCCTGAACAAATGGGGGCGATGGGGCACTGATGTTCTCTCTGACCGCGCTTCCTGACGGGTATCACACAGATCCCTATCCTGCCTACGCCGCGCTGCGCGAGGATACGCCCGTCTGCTGGCAGCCTGACGGATCGGTTATTCTGTCTCGGTACGAGGATCTGGACCTTATTTACCGGGACATCACGCGGTTCATATCGGACAAGAAAGCGGTATTTGGTCCAAAATACGGGGTCGACAGCCCCTTGTATGAACACCACACCACCAGTCTGGTGTTTAATGACCCGCCGCTGCATACCCGTGTTCGCAAGGTAATGGTCGGCGCGATGAACCCGCGCGCGTTGGCGCAAATGGAACCGGGTCTGATCCAGCTTGTCGATGGGCTGCTGGACGAGATGCAGGTCAAAGGCAATGTCGAACTGATCGAGGATTTTGCCGGAGCAATCCCGATTGAGATCATCGGCAATCTGCTGGGTATACCACGATCCGAACGCGGGCCATTGCGCGATTGGTCTCTCGCCATTCTTGGTGCTTTGGAGCCGCAATTGACGCCAGAGCAGGAAGAGTGGGGTAACCGCTCGGTCTCGGACTTCAAGGGCTTCCTGCGGCATATCATCGAGGATCGCCGCGCCAACCCCGGAGATCCGGCAACGGATGTCCTCACCCGGCTGATCCAGGACGACACGGATGGTGGCCTGACCGAGGTAGAGCTGTATCAGAACTGCATATTCATCCTGAATGCGGGGCATGAGACGACAACGAACCTGATCGGCAACGCATTGGAGCTGTTGGACCGGCACCGCGACAAGCGGGCGGAGTTGCTGGCTGACCCGAACCTGATCGTTCCGGCTGTGGACGAGTTTCTGCGGCTGGAAAGCCCGAACCAGTTCGGCAATCGCCTGACCACTGTTGATGTAACGTTCCACGGTCAAACCATTCCGGCTGGTACCGATGTTCATCTGTGTATCGGTGCGGCCAACCGCGATCCACGGCAGTTTGACCGGCCCGACGAGATGATCTTGGACAGACGCCCCAACAAGCATCACGCCTTTGCCGGAGGGCCCCATACCTGCGTCGGCCTGACCCTCGCGCGTCTGGAGGGCCGGGTGGCCGTCGGCCGGTTTCTGACCCGTTTTCCAGACTATCGCATCACCGACGGCGCCGAGCGGGGCGGGCGTATCCGGTTTCGGGGATTTGCACGATTACCCGCGCGGGTCTGAGAAACCCGGCTTGGGAAAATTGCTTGGTAAATTATTGACCGACCGTACGGTTTAAAATATGATTTCGCGAGACCGGCCTATGGCAGCGCGGGGATCGCGACTAAGACGAGGAGACGCTCATGACTATCCAACAGATTTCCAGCTTTGCAGCCGGTGAGTGGGTTTCGCCCGGCGAGGGTGCCCGCGCAATAACAAGCGCTGTGACCGGCGAGGTTATCGCCACAGCGGGTAACAGCGCGTTGGATGTCCAGGGGATGTTGGACTATGCGCGCAATGTCGGAGGGCCGGCACTGCGCAAAATGACGTTCCATGAACGCGCCAAAATGCTCAAGGCGCTGTCCGTCCATTTGGGTCGACACAAGCAGGTCATGTATGATTTGTCTTTCAACACCGGTGCGACGCAATCGGATCATATGATTGATATCGACGGCGGCATCGGAACGATGTTTGTCTTTGCCGCAAAAGGCCGTCGTGAAATGCCGGACGGTCATGTCTATCTGGATGGCGATGTCGAGCAGCTTTCGCGCAACGGTACTTTCCTGGGGCAGCACATCTGCACCCCGCTACAAGGCGTGGCAATTCACATCAACGCGTTCAATTTTCCGGTTTGGGGGATGCTGGAAAAGCTTGCCCCAACCCTTCTGGCGGGCGTTCCGGCGATTGTAAAACCCGCCACGAGCTCGTGTTATGTGACCGAGCTGTGTGTTCGGTTGATGCTTGAGTCCGGCATCTTGCCAGCGGGTGCATTGCAGTTGGTCTCGGGTGGTTTGGGTGACATGCTGGACCGTCTGACCATGCAGGACGTGGTCAGCTTTACCGGATCCGCCGATACGGCCCTGAAACTGCGCTCCAACCCGGTGATCCTTGAGAACTCGGTACGGTTTGTTGCGGAACAGGACAGCCTGAACTGTTCGATCCTTGGCCCCGATGCCGCGCCGGGCACGCCGGAATTTGACCTCTTCGTGAAGGAAGTCCAGCGCGAGATGACCACGAAGGCAGGGCAGAAATGCACCGCAATCCGCCGGATCATCGCGCCCGAACCGCAGGTACAGGCGGTAATTGACGCGCTGTCGGCGCGACTGGCGAAAACGGTCATCGGTGACCCAAAGCTGGAAACCACCCGTATGGGTGCGTTGGTTTCGAACGGTCAGAAGCGTGATGTTCTGGAGAAGACCGCTATCCTTGGGCAAGAGGCCGAGCGTGTCTTCGGCAACCCCGATGATTTTGTGGTTGAGGGCGCTGATGCCGAAAAGGGTGCGTTCCTACCACCCATGCTCTTCCATTGCGCCAATCCTGACGCGGCGCAACGTGTGCACGATACCGAAGCCTTTGGTCCGGTCAGCACTGTGATGGGGTATCGCGATCTTGACCATGCCATTGAGCTGGCGAACCGGGGGCAGGGCTCTCTTGTGGCGTCAGTAATCACCCATGATCCAGAAGTGGCGCGACAGGTTGCCATGGGATCAGGGGCTTATCACGGGCGTCTGTATTTCAACAACCGTGACTCGATGAAGGAATCCACCGGTCATGGTTCCCCTCTGCCGCACATGGTTCATGGAGGTCCGGGACGCGCCGGTGGCGGCGAAGAAATGGGCGGGGTACGGGGTGTGAAACACTATATGCAGCGCACCGCTATTCAGGGATCGCCCGATCTGCTGACAGCGATTGGACGAAAATGGGTGCCTGGCGCGACCGAAGTCGAAGGCCCTGCTCATCCCTTTACCCGCCGGTTTCACGATTTGTCGATTGGCGAGACCCTTCACACGGCGCCAAGAACTATCACCATGGAGGACATTGAACACTTCGCCGACTTCACCGGTGATACCTTCTATGCGCACATGGATCAGGCAGCGGCGGAACGTAACCCGTTCTTCCCGGGCAGGGTTGCACATGGGTACTTGCTGTTGTCTTTCGCAGCCGGATTGTTCGTCGAACCGAACGAGGGGCCGGTTTTGGCAAATACCGGTCTTGACGGGCTGCGTTTCATGAAACCGGTCGAGGCTGGTGACACCATCAAGGTTCGTTTGACGGTCAAGCACAAGACCAAGCGCAATGACGACTACGGCGAGGTTCGCTGGCACGTTACCCTGACGCAGCAAGACGATGAGCTGGTCGCAGAATACGAGTTACTGACCATGGTTGCCTACTAGGCACAAGTGCAGGTGCGCAGGGGCTGGATGGCAATTCCCTCCGGCCCGATTATACTGTGCTTATGAAAGATACGGCCCCAGAATGGTTCGAAACCTGCGTCAGCCAGTTGACCACAACTGGCACGCAACGTGTGTGGTCTGTTTTGGTCACGATTTTCGGTGATCTGGCCCAGAGCGGGTCTGACCAGGTTAGTGGCGCGCTGATCACAGCGCTGACCAACCTTGCAGGGATCAAGGCCGAAGCCACGCGTGTTGCGCTGCACAGGCTGCGCAAGGAAGGCTGGATCGAAAGTACGCGGGTCGGGCGAAACAGCGTTCACAGATTGACCGAATTTGGCCGTAGTCAAAGCGCCGCCGCCGCCCCGCGCATCTATTCCCGCGAGACGAATACACCAGAAACTTGGCATGTGCTTATCGCCAACAGTTCAGACAGTTCGCGAAAAGAGTTAGCGGATCTGATGCTGACCGGAGATTATATTTCGGTTAACCCCACAACAGCCATGTCTGCAGGCCCCACCCCCGAGAACCTTGAAGAACTGCTGGGTGTTGAAAGCAGCGCCATTTCGGTTCCAGGCTGGCTGCGCGACCTTTGTGGTCCTGAACAGCTCAAGTCTGCCTATGATCAGTTCTTGCACTCCCTTCAGAGCACCGAGCAACTGTTGCCTGTCGATGGCGTCGATGATCCGTTGAAAATAGCGGTGCTGCGCGTATTGATTGTGCATGGGTGGCGTCGTTTGGTTCTACGCCATCCATCCCTGCCTCCGGCCTTTTTGCCTGTTGGTTGGAAAGGCGCGGAATGTCGAGTGGCTGTGTCCCGACTGCTGGGACAATTGCCCAAACCGAATCTTGCCACGCTGGAATCTGCGGTGGGTGGTTAACTCGTTTTTTGCCGAGCCCGGGATGGCGCTTTTGCGGGCTGGAAGGCGGATGTGAAAGAAGCGTCATTTAATGTTACAGAAAACTGATAGAGACGATTACATGGTAACATAAAGCTTGCGCCGAATCGATTGAGCATTTATTAACCGACCAGACGGTTAATGCTCGTGTTCCAACAGGAGACGCAATTGATGGACGCTTTCATCTGCGACGCAACCCGCACCCCGATTGGGCGGTATGGTGGTGCGCTTTCATCGGTTCGCACGGATGATCTGGCGGCTATCCCGCTGGCGGCCCTGATGGCGCGCAACCCGCAAGTCGACTGGACCAGTGTGGATGACGTCATTTATGGCGATGCCAATCAGGCAGGAGAGAGCAATCGCAACGTTGCCCGGATGGCGTCCCTGCTGGCCGGATTGCCGACGGACGTACCTGGAACAACGATAAACCGCTTGTGTGCCAGTGGCATGGATGCCGTCGGAATGGCGGCGCGTGGCATCAAGGCAGGCGATTATGATCTTTCAGTTGCGGGTGGCGTGGAAAGCATGTCGCGCGCACCGTTTGTAATGCCCAAAGCGACGTCGGCGTTTACGCGCAGCAATGCGGTTTACGACACGACGATTGGCTGGCGCTTTGTGAACCCAAGGCTACAGCAGCAGTATGGTGTCGATTCCATGCCGCAAACGGCTGACAATGTGGCCGAAGATTATGGGATCAGCCGTGAAGACCAGGACGCCTTTGCCGAGCGCAGCCAGGCACGATGGGCTGCGGCGCACGCGGCAGGCGTGTTCCAAGAAGAAATCACGCCGGTTTCAATTCCACAGCGCAAGGGCGATCCGATTGTTGTCGATACGGATGAACATCCGCGCCCGGGAACCACAGCGGAAAAACTCTCGGGCCTCAAGGGTGTGAACGGGCCGGACAAAACTGTGACTGCAGGGAATGCCTCGGGCGTGAATGATGGTGCAGCCGCGATCCTGATGGCGAATGAAGCGACAGCGACAAAGAACGGCCTGACCCCGATTGCCCGTGTGGTTGGCATGTCCGTCGCGGGTGTCGAGCCTCGGGTCATGGGTATTGGTCCGGTTCCTGCCAGCCGAAAGGTTTTGGCGCGCGCCGGGCTGAGCATCGACCAGATGGATGTGATCGAGTTGAACGAAGCTTTCGCGTCGCAAGGTTTGGCAACGCTGCGAGAGTTGGGCCTGCCCGATGACGCCGCCCATGTGAACCCGAATGGCGGCGCAATCGCCCTTGGCCATCCATTGGGGATGAGCGGCGCCCGACTTGTGTTGACCGCAGCGTACCAACTGAAACGCACCAAAGGGCGCTATGCGCTTTGCACAATGTGCGTCGGTGTCGGGCAAGGCGCTGCACTTATTCTTGAACGCGTGTAACGGAGGAGACGGGACATGTATGCCCAGATGGTAGAATCCGAGGCGTCTAACGATGATCCTGAAAAGCTTGCTGAATTTCAGGCGCGGATCGACGCGGATATCAAGATCGAACCCAAGGACTGGATGCCTCAAGGGTATCGTAAAACGCTGATCCGCCAGATCGGACAGCACGCGCATTCCGAGATCGTCGGACAATTGCCCGAAGGGAACTGGATCACGCGTGCGCCGACGCTGCAACGCAAGGCAATCCTTCTAGCCAAGGTGCAGGATGAAGCTGGCCATGGGCTTTACCTGTATTGTGCGGCCGAAACACTGGGTGTCAGCCGCGATGAGATCACCGAGATGCTGCTGGACGGTCGCATGAAATACTCGTCGATCTTCAATTACCCGACGCTGAACTGGGCGGATATCGGCGCCGTAGGATGGCTGGTCGATGGGGCTGCCATCATGAATCAGGTGCCGCTGCAAAGAACGTCTTACGGGCCGTACTCACGCGCCATGATCCGCATCTGCAAGGAGGAAAGCTTCCATCAGCGTCAAGGCTATGACGCGATCCGCAAGATGGCCGAAGGCACGCCCGAGCAGCGCAAGATGGCGCAGGACGCGATGAACCGCTTCTGGTACCCGTCGCTGATGATGTTTGGACCGTCCGACAAGGATTCCGTCCACTCCGCGCAGTCGATGGCCTGGAAGATCAAGATCAACACCAATGATGAGCTGCGCCAGAAATTCGTCGACCAGACCGTCCCACAGGCCGAATATCTGGGTCTGACAATCCCCGACCCGAACCTGAAGTGGAACGAGGAGCGCGGGCATTACGATTTCTCAGAGCCGGATTGGTCGGAATTCTTCGATGTGATCAAGGGTAACGGTCCCTGCAACGTCGACCGTCTGGCGGCGCGCAACAAGGCCTGGGATGACGGCAAATGGGTGCGTGACGGGCTGTTGGCCCACGCGCGCAAGAAACAGGCCGGCAATCTGGCCGCCGAATAAGCTTACCCTGAGGAGGAAACCCGATGAATACCGAATGGCCCCTGTGGGAAATCTTCATCCGCGGTCAACATGGGATGAGCCACCGACATGTCGGCTCGCTGCATGCCCCGGACGCGGAAATGGCGATCAAGAATGCACGCGACGTCTATACCCGCCGCAACGAAGGCGTGTCGATTTGGGTGGTAGAAGCCAACAACATCTCGGCCTCGTCGCCCAGCGACAAAGGCCCGTTGTATGAGCCCAGCGAAAGCAAAGTGTACCGCCACCCGACATTTTTCGACATCCCCGAAGAAGTGGGGGCGATGTGATGACCCGCGACGAAGCGTTTCAGCAGTTCCTGCTGCGGATGGGCGACAATACCCTGATCCTGGGCCATCGCGTCAGCGAATGGTGCGGCCACGCGCCAGTGTTGGAGGAGGATATTGCACTGGCCAACACGGCGCTGGACCTGATTGGACAGACCCAGATGTGGCTTGGCCTTGCCGGAGAGATAGGTGGCGGCAAAAGCGCCGATGATCTGGCATTTCTGCGCGACGCGTGGGATTTCCGCAATGTGTTGCTGGTCGAGGTCCCGAACGGTGATTTCGGTCGCACCCTGATGCGCCAATTCCTGTTCGATGCCTGGCATTCGGTCATGCTCGGCCGTCTTCTGACATCCTCTGACGATCGTGTCGCCGCGATTGCTGCCAAAGCCAGCAAGGAAGTCGCCTATCATCTGGAGCGTTCGGCAGAAACGGTCGTAGGTCTGGGTGATGGAACAGAAGAAAGCCACACCCGGATGCAGGCAGCGCTGGATTACCTCTGGCCATATGTAGGCGAGATGTTTGTCAGCGATGACATCGACGCGCAGATGGTTGCTACCGGGATCGCGCCGAACCCGGCCGATCTGCGCGAAGAATATGATGCGCTGGTCAAACGGGTTCTGGCCAAGGCGACATTGACCCTTCCGGAAAGCCGATTTGCCCATAAAGGCGGGCGTGACGGGCGCATGCATACGGAACATCTGGGGCACCTTTTGACGCAGATGCAGTGGTTGCAGCGCGCATATCCCGGTGCAAGCTGGTAACATGTGATGCAACGCCACTCGACCGACCAGATCTGGGACTGGCTGGATGCCGTACCGGATCCCGAGATTCCGGTAATCTCGGTTGTCGATCTCGGGATCGTACGCGATGTGCGTTGGGATGCCGAAACGCTGCTCGTGACGGTGACGCCAACCTATTCGGGCTGTCCGGCAACATCCGTCATCAGCATGGATATCGAAACCGCGTTGCACGATCACGGTATCAAAGACGTGCGGATCGAAACCTGCATCTCACCAGCCTGGACAACCGATTGGCTGAGCGAAAAAGGCCGCGCCAAGCTGGAAGAGTTTGGCATCGCCCCGCCACAACCGGCGGGCGGGCCAGAGCGCTGCCCGCATTGCGGCAGTAAAGCGGTTGAAAAGGTCAGCCAGTTCGGCTCGACCCCGTGCAAGGCCCATTGGCGCTGTACCGACTGCCTGGAACCCTTTGACTATTTCAAGTGCATCTGAGGAGGAGCACCGGATGGCACGTTTTCATGACCTGAAAGTCACCGACATCCACAAAACCATCCGCGATGCGGTTGTCGTGACGCTTGAGCCTGTCAACGGCGCGGCGGATCAGTTCGATTTCACCGCAGGCCAATACCTGACGTTTCGCCGCGACTTTGACGGAGAAGAACTGCGTCGGTCCTACTCCATTTGTGCGGGCAAGGATGACGGGGTACTGCAAGTCGGGATCAAACGTGTCGAGGGCGGCGCATTCTCCAGTTGGGCCAATTCCGAGCTTAACGTCGGGGACGTTGTGCAGGCGATGCCACCGATGGGCAGCTTTCACACTCCGATCGATGCTGATGCGGAAAAGCAGTATCTCGGTTTCGCTGGCGGCTCTGGCATCACGCCGGTTCTGTCGATCCTGAAGACAACCCTGACCCGCGAACCCAAGTCCCGCTTTACGCTGATCTACGCCAACAAGGGCATCAACACGATCATGTTCCGCGAAGAGCTGGAAGATCTGAAAAACCTCTATATGGGCCGCCTGAACGTAATCCATATTCTTGAGGCGGATGCACAGGAGATCGACCTGTTCACCGGTCTGGTGACGCAGGAAAAATGCGCCGACCTGTTCAAACATTGGGTCGATATTCAGAACGTGGACACAGCCTTTATTTGCGGTCCCGAGCCGATGATGCTGGGGATTGCTGCAGCGCTGCGCGCGCATGGTCTTGACGACAGGCAGATCAAGTTTGAACTCTTTGCCAGCGCTCAGCCGGGCCGGGCCAAACGCAAGGAAGGTGCGGCAGATGCGGGCACGCAGGCGAACCAAACCAGCGCATCGATCACTCTTGATGGGTCCACTCAGACGATAACTCTGCCCAAGGACAAATCCATTCTGGACGCTGCCTTGGAAAACGCCATGGACGCCCCTTACGCCTGCAAGGCCGGTGTTTGTTCAACCTGCCGCTGCCGCGTTCTGGAAGGCGAGGTCGAGATGCTCGCCAATCACGCGCTTGAGGATTACGAGGTTGAAAAAGGCTATGTACTGAGCTGTCAGGCCTATCCGGTCACCGACCGCGTGGTCGTGGACTACGACCAGTAAAGGGAGAAGACAGATGACTGACACCATGACACTCGACAGCTATCTGGCCGCCGGCGGTGTGCTGACCAACCCGACCAATGTTCCGCCGCGCTACCGCGCCGAACTCATGAAGCTGATGGCCACGTTCGTGGACAGCGAACTTGCCGGTGCCGCCGGATTCGCAGACATCATCAATCAGGGTCCGGGAATCAAGGAACGTATCGCAGCCGCGAGGATTGTTCTTGAGAAAACGGATCACGCCGATCAGGTTCTCAGGATAATGGGTGAGTTTGGGGCCGATACCGAGAGATATGCCACACATCATCCGTGGACGGCCCGCCTGGATCGTGACGCAGATATCGGTGCGACCCGCAGCGCGCATGACATGCGCCTTGCGGTATTCAATTATCCGATCTCGGGCTGGACTGACGCCGTCATCATGAACCTGCTGATGAGCCGTGCGGTCATGGAACAATTGGCCGAGTTTTCAATGGTTTCCTACCAACCGTTGGCTGAAGCTTTCCGCAGCATCGCCCCGGTCGAAGCCCATCATGGCGCGTTGGCGTTGGAAGGTGCTGTGAAGCTTGCCGGGAACGGAGAGACCGAGCAGATGCAGGATGCGGTTAACTATTGGTGGCCGCGTGTCGCTGTATCCTTTGGTGGCGATGATCTGAAACGGTTTGAGCTTCTGAAATCGCTGGGCTTGCGCCACAATGGCAACAACGCACTGAAAGAGCGTTGGGTTCAGACAGCATGTGCCGCCGTGAAACAGCTGGGTCTGAAACCACCGGTCTAGTTCAGTGTGAACGCCAAAGGCGGGTTGAGAGGCAATTCCGGGCGTGGGCGATGTGAAACTCGCCCGGCGGTGCAAATCTCCGAATGCGGCCCGTTCATCCCCTTAGGTATTGTTGGTCCACCAGGTTCTGAGAACAATGACCTGACGTTTCACGCCGGCAGGTTGCGGTATTGGTTTTTTCCTCTTTTCATATCGGAGTGATTGCGCAAACTGAGCGTAATCAAGCGCCGGATTAAACTCACCAGAAGATAGTGCCTTGGCGGCCGTTCTGGCGCGAGCAGAGTTTGAGGACATCACCGCCACAACGCACCGGAAGGAACCGCCATGGATTTTGCCCCATCGCCGCGCGCCACGGAAATGTATGACCACCTGAAAGCGTTTATGGAGGCGCATATCTACCCGCGCATACGCGATCACAAAGAAGAAATGGCGGCAGGCAGTTTCCCGGTTTCGTTTATGGAAGATCTCAAGGCGTTGGCCCGGGCCGAAGGGTTGTGGAACTTGTTCCTGCCCAGCCTGCGCGACGATGAACCCGGCACCCGGCTGAGCAATCTGGAATACGCGCCGCTGGCCGAACTTATGGGGCAGGTGGCCTGGTCTTCGGAAGTGTTCAATTGCAGTGCGCCGGATACCGGCAATATGGAACTGTTGCACATGTTTGCTACTCCGGAACAGCGCGAGACATGGCTGGTGCCGCTGTTGAACGGTGAAATCCGATCCTCTTTTGCGATGACTGAACCGGATGTGGCCAGTTCGGACGCGACCAATATTACCACTTCGATACGGCGTGAGGGGGATGAATACGTCATCAATGGCCGCAAGTGGTTCATCACAAACGCCTGTCACCCGAACACCAGATTGTTTATCGTCATGGGTAAAACGGATCCCAATGCGGATCGGCACAAACAACAAAGTATGGTCATTGTCCCGAAGGACACGCCCGGTTTTGAGATTGTTCGCAACCCCACCATTCTGAACATGCACGACCCTGAAGGCCATGCCGAGCTGGTCTTCAAGGATGTGCGCCTTCCGGTCAGCAATCTTTTGGGCGAGGAAGGCAGCGGGTTCGCTCTGGCGCAGGCCCGGCTTGGTCCCGGTCGCATCCACCATTGCATGCGTTCGATCGGTGCGGCGGAAATGGCGCTTAACCTGATGGTCGAACGCGCGCAGGAACGGAAAGCGTTTGGCAAGCAGCTTGCAGAACAGGGCGTTATCCGCGAGTGGATCGCCAAATCCCGGCTGGAGATCGAACAGGCGCGGTTGCTGACCCTGAAAGCGGCCTGGAAGATTGATCAGGTGGGCGCAAAAGAAGCATTCCGAGAGATTTCATTGATCAAGGTCGTGGCGCCCAATGTACATGCTGCTGTCACGGATCGCGCGATGCAGGTCTTTGGGGCGATGGGCATGACCCCGGATACACCGCTGGCCGACAGCTATACCTGGGCACGCGCGCTGCGATATGCAGATGGGCCGGATGAGGTGCATTTGCAGGCGATTGCCAAGCAAGAGTTGAAGAACTCGAATTTTGGCATGTCGGCCCAATGGCTGACCCCTCCATCGCGCTAGGCCGGGGGCGGCATCAGGTCTTGTGCGCCCTGCTTTGTTTGAGCGGCAGAAACAAGGTACTTGTCCCGCGGCAGGGGGTAGGAAGTGAAGGGTAGGATGTAGCCCTGCGAAAATCCTACTGCCCTCTGACCTCGCGCACCCATGCGATGATGGTTTGGCGCGCTTCCACGTCCATTTGAACCGCTGAAGGCGGTGGCATGGCATGGCTGATCCCGGCCTGCAGGTAAATCTGGTCGGCGTGCCGGGCTACATCGCCCGGCGTTTCCAAATAAACTTTCTTCGGGGCCCATTTCATGGTGCCATAAACCGGCTCGCGGGCATGACACATCGAACAATTGCCCAGCACAGTGTCATAGGCTTCTTCAAACCCAGCAGCCGACGCAAATTTTTCTTCGTAAGGTGTCAATGCCCTTGCTTCGGCGTTCTCCCATGTCTCGCCGGTTCTGACAGAAGACAGCCATGCGATCACGATCATGAGGATGACAGTGACACCCCAGGTCCAGTGCGGCCCTTTCCCGGTTGCGTGCATCGTGTTGAAGTAGTGACGAATGGTCACGCCGGTCAGAAAAATCAGGCTGGCGATGATCCATGAATACTGGGTGCCAAAGGCCAGAGGATAATGGTTTGACAGCATCAGGAACACGACAGGCAAGGTCAGGTAGTTGTTGTGCGTCGAACGCACCTTGGCGATTTTCCCATATTTGGCGTCCGGCGTCCGACCCGCCTTGAGGTCTTCCACCACGATCCGCTGGTTGGGCATGATCTGGAAGAACACATTGGCCGTCATGATGGTTGCGGTGAACGCACCCAGGTGCAAAAGCGCGGCACGACCGGTAAAAATCTGATTGTAACCCCATGACATGGCCACCAGAATCACGAAAAGCAACAGCATTAGCGCGGTGGGTTGCTCACTCAGGCGCGACTTGCACATCTGGTCGTAAAGCAGCCAGCCGATAGTCAGTGACCCGCCTGAAATCAATATCCCCTGCCACAACGCCAGGTCCGCTTTGGTCGGATCAAGCAGGAACAACTCGCCCCCGACCCAATATATGATCATGAGCAAGGCCGCACCCGAAAGCCACGTCGTATAGCTCTGCCATTTGTGCCAGGTCAGGTGCTCGGGCATACGCGCGGGTGCGACAAGATATTTGACGGTGTGATAGAACCCACCCCCGTGCACTTCCCACTCTTCGCCATAGGCCCCTTCTGGCAAGGCAGGGTTCGGCTTAAGCATCAGGTCGAGCGCGATAAAATAGAATGACGCACCGATCCACGCCATCGCCGTGATCACATGCAGCCAGCGGACGGAAAAGGCCATCCACTCCCACAAAACAGCCAGGTCATACATGGCGTTGCTCCTACATATCCAAGTTCTTTGGCACTCTAGGCGACAGAGGTTTCATCGGGTATTGCTACGAAAGATCAAGCAGTATCAAAAATAACAATACAATGTCAGTCTACAGGATCACGCGGTGCAACGCTCAGCTGCCGCGATAGGTCGCGTAGCTGAAAGGCGAAAGTAGCAGCGGAACATGATAGTGGGCGTGTTCGGACATCCCGAACCGGATCGGGATCAAATCCAGAAAACGCGGGCTTTCAGGCGGCACGCCAGTGGCGTCGAGGTATTCGCCCGCATGAAACACCAACTCGTATTCGCCCGTCGAGAACTCGGCCTCGGGAAGGATTTGTTCATTGGTGCGGCCGTCCTCGTTGGTGAGCAGAGTTTTCAGCAACGTGCGGTCTGTTCCGTTGATCCGGAACAACTCGATCTTCATCCCACTGGCAGGGCAGCCCCGCGCCGTATCCAGGACATGTGTTGTAAGGTAACCGGCCATTTGCACCTCTCGCTAAGTATTGCTGTTACTATTGCAATACCCTAGCGGCAGGCAAAGGCAGTCTGTCAAAAGACTGCTTACAGTATTTTTTGAAAAACATAGGTGATTGTTTGGGTTATTCGTCTTTTCACCAAGAGGGAAATTGATGTGACGCGGTATCCACGAGACATGACCGGCTATGGCCGGCAAGTGCCAAACGCAAACTGGCCAAACGGGGCCAAAATCGCAGTTCAGATTGTGCTGAACTATGAAGAAGGCGGCGAAAACAACGTTTTGCACGGGGATGCCGCATCCGAGGCGTTTCTTTCCGAAATCACCGGTGCGGCCCCTTGGCCCGGGCAAAGGCACTGGAACATGGAATCCATCTACGAATACGGCAGCCGCGCCGGATTCTGGCGGGTGCATCGGCTTTTACAGGACCTTCCTGTTACGGTTTATGGCGTTGCCACAGCATTGGCCCGTGCACCGGCGCAGGTTGCGGCGATGAAGGCCGCAGGCTGGGAGATTGCCAGCCATGGCCTGAAATGGGTTGAGCACAAGGACATGGATGCGGAAGAAGAACGCGTCCAGATCCGTGAGGCGATCCGGCTTCATGCCGAGGTTGTGGGCAAACCACCGCGTGGCTGGTACACGGGCCGCTGTTCGATGAACACGGTCGATCTGGCCGCCGCCGAAGGCGAGCTGGCCTATATTGCCGACAGCTATGCCGACGATTTGCCTTATTGGGTCAAGGCTAGTGGCAAGGATCAGTTGATCGTGCCTTACACAATGGATTGCAACGATATGCGGTTTGCAATTCAGGCGGGCTATACCAACGGCGAACAGTTTGAAAGCTATCTCAAGGACAGCTTCGACATGCTCTACGCCGAAGGCCAAGCGGGCGAGCCGAAGATGCTTTCGATCGGACTGCATTGCCGTCTCATCGGCCGCCCTGGTCGCGCCATGGCCCTGAAACGCGCACTCGACCACTTCAAGAAACATGACGGGGTCTGGTTTGCCACCCGCGAACAAATCGCTGATCACTGGGCGCAAACGCATCCGCCAAGCCAACGGCTGACCCCGTCGGAAATGGACCGGCCAAATTTTGTTGCTGAATTTGGCGGTGTGTTCGAACACAGCCCGTGGATTGCCCAAGCGGCCTTTGATCTGGAGCTGGGCCCCACATATGACAATGCCGCAGGTGTTCACAACGCGCTGGCGCGCGTATTCCGTTCCGCCACAACCGAGCAGCGGCTTGGCGTCCTGACAGCCCACCCTGATTTGGCAGGCAAACTTGCTGCTGCGGGACGTCTGACCAAGGAAAGCACGGCAGAACAGGCTGGGGCAGGTCTGGACATGCTGACGGATGAAGAACGTGTGACCTTCACGACCCTGAACGACGCCTACACAACCAAGTTCGGCTTTCCTTTTATCATTGCGGTCAAGGACAACACCAAAGCAAGCATTCTGGAGGCTTTTCACCGTCGGATAGATAGTGACCGAGACACCGAATTCGCTGAGGCCTGCCGTCAGGTCGAACGGATTGCCGAGTTGCGGTTGATCGAGAAATTCGCGCAATGACATCCACGCTGAAACTCCGGCCACTGACCGCCGAGGCCTTTGCGCCGTTCGGCGATGTCATCGAGGTGTCTGGGGCGGTGGACAAATACATCAATCAGGGAAAATGCGCACGATACCATGATCGCGCCCAGCTGGATTTCCATGAGGGGCGCGCAGGGATCAGCGTTTTCCAATCCCGGGCCTTCAACCTGCCTATCAAACTTGAAATGGTCGAGCGCCACCCCGACGGCAGCCAGGCCTTTCTGCCGCTTTCAGATAAACCCTTTGTCGTTGTTGTGGCGCCCGACAACGCGGGTGTGCCGGGTGAGCCTGTTGCATTCATCACCGCGCCCGGACAGGGCGTGAATTATCACCGGAACACCTGGCACGGGGTTCTGACACCGCTTCATCCCCCCGGGTTGTTCGCCGTGGTCGACCGAATAGGAAACGGGCCAAACCTTGAGGAGTATTGGTTCCAGAACGCCTACACGATCACTGAATAGGGGACATTGCCGGAAGAGGGGCCGGCCCACGTAGTTTTTTGGGAGGAAAAACGCGATGTCAGATGCAACTTTAGGGACGCCGGAGCAGCTCCGTGACCCGAACTACACCCCGCCAATTCTGAAGGCGGTTCCTTTGGGAATTCAGCACGTGCTGGCGATGTTCGTTTCCAACGTCACGCCAGCGATCATCGTTTGCGGTGCGGCGGGTTTCGGGTTTGGTTCGAACAGCCCCGATTTCCCGCAGATGATTTACATGATCCAGATGTCGATGTTCTTTGCGGGTGTTGCGACACTGTTCCAGACCATTGGGCTGGGGCCTGTTGGTGCCCGCCTGCCAATCGTGCAGGGGACGTCATTTGCCTTTATTCCGATCATGATCCCGTTGGTGGTTGGAAAGGGCGTTGATGCGATTGCCGTATTGATGGGTGGTATAGTCGTTGGCGGCCTGTTTCATGCCAGCCTTGGGTTGTTCATTGGCCGTATTCGCTTTGCGCTTCCGCCCTTGGTTACCGGTCTTGTTGTCACCATGATCGGGCTTGCGCTTGTCAAAGTCGGCATCCAGTACGCGGCAGGCGGTGTACCCGCCATCGGTACCGAAGAGTACGGCTCTGGTCTGAACTGGCTCATGGCCGGAACTGTGATTGTTGTTACTTTGGGCCTGAAGTTTTTTGCCCGTGGTATGCTGTCGGTGTCGGCGGTTCTGATTGGCCTGTTGGTCGGCTACGTGGTGGCATTCGCACTGGGTCAGGTGAATTTGGGCAATGTCGGGCGCGCGTCTCCGTTTGCCATGCCGAACCCGTTTCACTTCGGTATCGAGTTTTCATTCGCGGCGATCATTGGGTTCTGTGCGATGTCTTTCGTGTCGGCTGTTGAAACGGTCGGGGATGTGTCCGGTATCACCAAGGGCGGCGCGGGACGCGAGGCAACCGACAAGGAAATTCAGGGCGCGACTTTTGCCGATGGTCTTGGAACTGCTGTATCAGGCATCTTTGGGGCCCTGCCGAACACGTCGTTCAGTCAGAATGTCGGCCTGATCGCGATGACCGGCGTCATGAGCCGCACGGTCGTAACCATAGGTGCCCTGTTCCTGATCATATGCGGGCTTATCCCCAAGATCGGCGCGGTGATCTCGTCCGTTCCGATCGAGGTTCTGGGCGGCGGTGTGATCGTGATGTTCGGTATGGTGGTTGCAGCTGGTGTCTCGATGCTGTCGGACGTGACGTGGAACCGCCGCAACATGGTGATCTTTGCGATTTCACTCAGCCTGGGTCTGGGCTTGCAATTAGAGCCCGGCGCTTTACAGCATCTGCCCGGAACTCTCAAAGTTCTGGCGACATCCGGGATATTGCCTGCTTCTATCATTGCCATTGTCTTGAATCTGGTTCTGCCCGAAGAGCTTTCGGATGAAGCGACGGAAGAGGTGTCCGGTGGAATGGCAGGCCACGGGTTGGGCTCTATCAAACAGGACGATCACGTCTGACCGGTTCAGCCCGGAATTGTAGATGAAAAAGCGGCGCACGTAGTGCGCCGCTTTTTGGTTTCAGGCCTGGCAGGCTTGGCCCATCGCTCACATAAGAAACGCGTATTTCGACGCGACGCTTAGGCGACCACACGGGGATGCCATCAGAAATCGACCTCAATCGCGATGCCTTTCTGTACGGCCAGCTCGACAACAGACGCAGCAACCGCCAGATCCTGAAGACCTACGCCAGTGCCATCGAACAACGTGATCTGATCGTCTGATGTCCGGCCCGGGTTCGTTCCGTTGATGACCGCACCCAACTGGACCAGGTCACTTTCCCTGATCAGGCCCTGTGCCACGGCGTGTTGAGCCTCGCCAATCGAAATCGACTGTGCGATTTCATCTGTGAATACAGATGCTTTGGCCAGCAACGCCGCCTCGACTTCCTGCTTGCCCTTGGTGTCCGTTCCCATGCACGCGATATGCGTTCCGGGGCTGACATGGTTTGCCATCAGCGATGGTGCAAAAGCCGAGGTGATCGAGATTATGACATCCGCTTCGGTCATGCCATCAAGTTCGACCGCTTCAAACGGAACACCGGCTTCACTGGCGACCTTTTCAATGTTGGGCAGCATCTCGGGGTGGTAGTTCCAGCCAAGGACCTTTTCAAAGGTGTGGGTCTCCAGCGCCGAGCGTAGCTGAAAGGTTGCCTGATGCCCGGCCCCGATCATACCGATCACCCGCGCGCCCGCACGGGCAAGGTGCTTGATAGATACAGAAGAGGCCGCTGCAGTGCGCAAGGCCGTCAAAAGGTTGCCGCCAACCATCGCCGACGGTTTCCCGGTGTCAGGGTCAAAAAGAAAAACAGTGGATTGGTGATTGATCAACCCGCGCTTTTCCAGGTTGTTCGGCCAATACCCCCCGGCCTTCAGGCCCAGTGTCAGCCCGGCGCGATCAAACCCGCCTTTAAAGCCGTACAGAGCGTCCTCATGCCCGATGGCTTCGCGCACGACAGGAAAGTTGTAGGCGTCCCCTGCGGCCATAGAGGCAAAGACCTGTTCGACGGCTTCAAAGGCCGCGTCGCGGGTCATGAGGTTGGCGATTTCGCGCTCGGGTACGATCAGCATGTCATTCTCCATTCAAAATTCGTGCGCCCGTGCGTTTCACCGACAAAAGCGGGCGCGCACGGGCGACTGTCCGGCCATGTTTGGCCGAAAGCTTATTCTTTGAGCAATCAGGCTCAGTACGCGCGGCCGCGGGCTGACACTGGCCACACGCATTCGACCTTGCCATTCCGGACGCCCACATACCAATCATGTACGTTTGCGGTTGGGTCACAGTGCCCCGGCACCAACTTTAGCTTGTCATTGACCTTGAGCGCCCCGCTCGGATCCATCACGACGCCATGTTCATCCGAGCATTTGATGTATTCGACATCGTCACGCCCGAAAACAACAGGCAGACCGCTATCCACCGACTGAGCCTTGAGACCCGCATCGACGATTGCCTTGTCAGCCTTGGCGTGGCTCATGACGCTGGTCAGGATGAAGAATGCGTTTTCCCATTCGCCCTGGTCGATCCGGTTGCCGTTCTCGTCCAGGATGCGACCGTAATCGGCATCCATGAACGCATAAGACCCGCATTGCAGCTCATTATACACGCCCGAGTTGGATTCGAAGTAGTATGACCCAGTACCGCCGCCCGAGACCAGCTCGCACTCGATACCCTCGGCTTTAAGGCCGTCTACTGCGTCTTTGACCATCGCGATGGCGGTATCCAGTTTCTCCTTGCGTGCCTCATAGCTGTCGAGGTGTTGCATTGCGCCCTGATAGGCCTGAATTCCGCTGAATTTCAGGTTGTCAGCAGCCTCAACCGCCTTGGCGATTTCAATCACTTCGGGTGTCGTTGTGACCCCGCACCGACCTGCGCCGCAATCGATTTCCACGAAGACTTCCAGCTGTGTTCCATGCCGGACAGCCGCCGCCGAAAGGTCAGCGACGTTTTCCAGATCATCGACACATACAATAATGCGGCTGCCCAGTTTTGGCAGGCGTGCGAGGCGGTCAATTTTGGCCGGGTCACGCACCTGGTTCGAAACCAGAACGTCCTTTATCCCACCACGAACGAACACTTCGGCCTCGGAAACTTTCTGGCAGCAGACACCGACGGCACCACCGATTTTCTCTTGCAGCTTGGCCACGTCGACCGACTTGTGCATTTTACCATGCACGCGGTGACGCATCCCGTGCGCTTTGGCATAATCGCCCATCTTCCTGATATTGCGTTCAAGCGCGTCGAGATCCAAAATCAGGCTGGGTGTCTGGATATCTGCTTCGTCCATGCCGGGCTTGGCCGGAATGTCGTAACCTACTTCGAACTGGTCGAGAGTGCTCATATCTTTCATCTCCGTAATCCTATACCGGGATTGTTTTTTGTTGGGGTATATTCAGGCGTTCATCCAGGGCAGCCGGTCCAGATCGACATTGCCACCTGTAACAATCAGTCCGACACGCTTGCCCTTGAAGGCGTCCGGGTTCTTGAGAACCGTGGCCAGCGGAACGGCCGAAGATGGCTCCATCACAATCCGCAGGTGCTTCCATGTCAGTTTCATCGCATCGATGATCTCCTGCTCGGAGGCAGTGTAAATTTCTGAAACGTGGTTCGATACGAAATGCCAGGTGAGATCCTTCAGCGGAACCAGCAACCCGTCAGCAATAGTCTTTGGAGCATCATCCGCGATGATATGACCGGCCTTGAAGCTGCGATAGGCGTCGTCTGCCTGTTCGGGTTCTGCCGCGATGACCGCTGTTTCTGGGGCCAGATTGGACAGGGTCAAACAGGTTCCGGACACCATGCCACCACCGCCGATTGGCGCAACGACCGCGTCCAGACCGTCGGTCTGCTCGATAAACTCGCGCGAACAGGTGCCTTGCCCGGCGATGACCCGAGGATCGTTGTAGGGATGAACAAAGTCACCGCCCGTAGCCGCCTGAACCTCGGCAAATGTCGCTTCGCGCGACGAGGTGGAGGGTTCGCATTCTGTAATCTTCCCTCCATAACGGCGGACCGTATCCTTCTTGGCCTGCGGCGCTGTCCGAGGCATGACCACGTTGCAGGGAATGCCCCGTTTCATCGCCGCATAAGACAGGCACGAGGCGTGATTGCCCGAAGAATGGGTGGCGACACCTTTTTCAGCCTGTTTCTCATCCAGCCCAAAAACCGCATTCGCAGCACCTCGTACTTTGAAAGCGCCTGGTTCCTGAAAGTTTTCGCATTTGAAGAACAGCTGCGCGCCTGACAGTTCATTGAGAAAGTCCGAAGTTCGCACCGGGGTGCGGCGGATATAGGGTTTGATCCGGTCATGCGCCGCAAGCATGTCTTCATAGGTTGGGATATACATTGTGCAATCCTTCATCATGCCGCGTTCTTCTGAACGGAACCGGGATGGCCGCGATAGTATTCCTGTGCGGCGGCAACTCCGGACCCCAGGTCGATATTCAGTCCCAGGTCAACCATGCACATCTCGGCAGTGGCGATCCCGGACAGAGCCATGACATCCGTCAGGCTGCCCAGATGCCCGATCCGGAACACCTTGCCCGCGACCTCACCAAGGCCCACGCCAAAGGCAACGCCGTATTTTTCAGCTGCGTGCGTGACAATATCCGTCGCGTTGAAGCCGTTCGGCGTACGGATTGCGCTTACGGTATCGGAATAGACCGCCGGGCTGCTGGCACAAAGCTCCAGCCCCCACGCCCCCACAGCGGCACGGACCCCTTCCGCAATCCGGTGGTGCCGGGCAAAAACGTTCTCCAGACCTTCACTCAGCAGCATAGAGCAGGCTTGATTGAGGCCATTCATCAACCCGACAGCGGGTGTATAGGGGTAAGCATTGTTGGCGTATCCCTTGGTCATGTCCCGGACGTCAAAGAATGTGCGGGGCAGAGTGCCGGTTTTGGTTGCTTCCATCGCTTTCCGGCTGAAACCGACGATGGCAAGGCCAGCGGGTAACATGAAACCCTTCTGCGACCCCGTAACGGCAACATCCACGCCCCATTCATCAAACCGGAAATCCATCGACGCGATTGATGAGACACCATCAACAAACAGCAGGGCCGGGTGTTGCGCGGCAGTCAGCGCCTTACGCACAGCAGCGATATCCGACTTCACGCCAGTTGCCGTCTCGTTATGCGTGGCTAGAACAACCTTGATCTCATGGCTTTTGTCGGCGGCAAGGATTTCTTCGTACCTGTCAGCCGGCAGCCCATCGCCCCACGGGGTTTCGACGATCTCAACATTCAGCCCATGGCGCTGGCACATATCGATCCATCGATGGCTGAACATGCCGTTGCGGGCCACCAGAACCTTGTCACCGGCGGACAGCGTATTGGTCAGGGCGGTTTCCCAGCCCCCGGTTCCGGTCGACGGGAAAATGAAGACTTCGGCGCTGTCGCTTTTCAGAATGTCCCGCACGCCCGCGCGCGCAGGATGCAGGATTTGCCCGAACAATGGCGAACGATGGTCGATCGTGGGCATATCGCAGGCTTTGCGCAGGCTTTCCGGGATGTTCGTCGGGCCCGGGATGAAAACGGGGTTTTGAAAGCTCATGGATGGTCTCCTTCCGTCCTTGCCAGCACAATAAGTTTCATCAACCCGATTGGAAATTTTTTTGAAAACGCATTTCAGAATTCGTGATAAGAGATTTAACTTATAGTTGTCAGTGAGTTATATTTTTCATATCCTGAAAAAGTCTTTCATAAATGATCAGAGGGTTTTTATGGAATTGCAAGACAATGACCCGAAACTCCGTCGCAAAGCCCGGGGAAGACCGCGGGGGTGGGACGACAAAACCGCGCAGAATACGATCAAATCACTGGATCGGGCGATGGAGGTTTTCGAATATCTGAGCCAGGCGCAAGGCAAAGCTCTTACTGAACTTTCAGATGAAATGCGTCAGGCACCGGCCACCGTTTATCGCATCCTCGTGACGTTACAGGGCAGGGGTCTGGTCGAGTTCGACCATGAAGAACAGGTTTGGCACATTGGCCCGCAGGCGTTTGTGATCGGCTCGCGGTTTTTGCGTCGTACCAGTCTGGTGGAACGGGCAAGGCCGATCATGCGCAAATTGATGGAAACCACGGGTGAAACCGCCAATCTGGGAGTTGAGAAAGAAGGTCTGGTGCTGTTCCTGAGCCAGGTTGAAACACATGAAAGTATCCGGGCGTTTTTTCCGCCCGGTACATTGTCACCCATGCACGCGTCGGGCATCGGAAAAGCGTTATTGGCCCACATGGACGAAGACAGATTGAACCGAAGGTTGGCCTCAGCGAATTTACAGGCTTTTACGGATCAGTCGATTACCGGCGCTGAGGCGTTGAAGAAAGATCTTGCAGCAATCAGATTGCGGGGTTTTTCCGTGGATAACGAAGAAAAGACTACGGGTATGCGATGCATTGCAGCACCCGTTTTCGATATCAACAGAGAGGCTGTCGCGGGGCTTTCAGTGTCCGGGCCAACCAGTCGCGTCGGAGCGGCCGAAATCGAACGGCTGAGCCGCCCGGTGATGGAAGCAGCGCGCCAGTTGACGCTGGCTATTGGTGGGACAGTTTTGCCACCGCAACCCTAAGGCTTTGCCGTCAGATTGCGGCGAACGCTGACCCCGGATCCGCTTGCCGCGCCACAACACCAACGCGCTGAGACGCGCATTGTGCACAGACAAACTCAACAGCAGAACAGGCGTGACCCTTACCGGTTATCTGATTTTCAGCTCCCCGCGTTACTGTGCGACTTTTTGTTTGTGTTTGTTGAACTGTTGGTCGAAGAGGTTTTTGAAGGGGCCGTTTTTCTGCATGAGTTGGTCGAGGTTTCCCTGTTCGGCGATAGCGCCGTCCTGGATGACGATGATCTTGTCTGCC
>NZ_JBQFYP010000014.1:0-87517 GCF_056541545.1 Ruegeria sp. AG7 | reverse complement strand
TCCGCAAACTTGCAAAGCTCAGACCAATCTCGGCGTGAAGAGCCGAGCAGGAAGACTTCAGCCGCTATTTCCGCCGCGCTTACACATCGACTTTTTCAACAGCATCCGGACTCTGCTGCCGTTGCCAGTTCAAAAATGAATGGCAGCTGTGCGCGATTCGCGCAGGCAGCGAAAAATAGCAAGGGCGGGAAGTGGAAGTTCGCTGCAGTCGCTACGCATGCTCGCAGGAAATGCGGAAGCTGACGTTTAGATAGCTTCCCAAGCGAGCATCTTTCTGTCCCGCCGCAAGGCGGCTCCGAGTTCGTACTTCATATGAATGGTCCATGCCGAAACTGGCGCAATGGGCGGGAAGCGAACCTTCGTCGTGTCAATCCCGAACTCCGCTATGCGGCCTAAGCCGAGCTAGAGCTTGTCCACGCCGGTCATATTGATTGAATTCCGAAAGTGTGGAAACGTTCATATGGTAGACGCGTTAACGGCGATATTTCACATGAAGCGTATCCTGTTCTCAGTTGTGTTTTGTTTTCTGCCTGCGATGGTGCTGGCGGACAAAGTTGCCTTGGTAATTGGCAATGCGAACTACCAACATGTCAGCAATCTCAAAAACCCGTCGAATGATGCGATCGACATTGCAGAGGCATTGCGCAGGATCGGGTTTGAGGTCACAACAGGTCTTGATCTGGATTACCGCGACATGCGCCTTGCCATACGTGACTTTGGAGAAAAGGCAAAAAACGCCGAGTCGGTCATCGTATACTTCGCCGGCCACGGCATCGAGTTGGACAACACGAACTTCCTGATCCCTGTCAGTGCGGAACTGCGGAGCGACCGTGACATCGAACTCGAGGCAATCCGCCTCAACACATTGATTAGCTCCATCGCGGGCGCACCCGGCTTGAAGATCGTGTTGGTTGACGCCTGCCGCAACAATCCATTCCTCGCGACTATGGAGCGCACAAACAGCACCCGCTCAATTGGACGCGGACTTGCACGTATCGATCCGGGAGGTGTGTTGGTTGGATATGCTGCAAGGAGCGGAACGCTGGCGCTTGACGGCGATGGCCGCAACAGCCCCTATGCTCAGGCTCTGCTCAACCACATCGAGGAACCCGGACTTGAGATTGGCAAGTTGTTTCGGCGAGTCCGCGACAGGGTTTACACTCTGACAGAAGGCTATCAGGAGCCATTTACTTATGGCTCGCTTCCCGCCAGAGACATTTTTCTTGTTCCAGATGCGGCTGCAGGCTCGACGCCAGAGGAAGAAATTGAGCGTGTCGAAGACCAGATTTATGCGGACTTTGAACTTGCGCGTTCGCTCGGAAGGCTTGATGCGATCGAGATGTTTCTGGAGCGATACGAAGGCGAAAGGGATCATTTTGCAGTCGCGCTCGCCCTTTCGTTGCGGGACGACTTGCTTGCTGAGCACCAGAAGGACGAAGTGCCGGGCAACAGTAGTACTGCGCGAGACAAAGTAGCAGCTCTTGTGCCGACATCGCCTCAAAGCGCGAAGGATGATACAGAGACGCGCAGCCTGATCCGTGATATACAAACTGAGCTAAATCGCGTTGGCTGCAGCGCTGGCACAGCGGACGGTGTTGCGGGCCCACGCACGAGATCTGCTTTCTCTCGGTATATCAGCGCTAGAGAGAATCTTGGACTGACGCCTGAGAGCCTCGAGACCAGTGAAACTCTTGCCGCACTTCGAGGAGAGCAAGGAAGAGTCTGTAATCAGTTGGTCGCGCCGTCTTTCGCGACTTTTGATGGTGACTACATTGTCTTAATCAGACGCAGATGGGACGATGATTATTGGCAAACAACCAGTCGGCCCGACAAGGCCTATTTCCCCGGAAAAATCGAGCCACTTGCAGCCTTGCGCATCAATCGCAATGGAGACAAGCTGACCTTGCTATCTGCCCAAGGCTTTGCGGCCGAAGGGCCTTGGTTTAGGGACTTCACTGGCAAATTCGATGACTCCGGTCAGTTGAAATTGCGTTTCACATTGAGTTCGCATTTCGGGCAGGCGACACCCTATAAGGTCAATATAAGCGTCAAACTGCCCGAAGGACTTTCGCCAGGAAGAAGGCTTGTCTACGAGCCGCGCAGGATTGACGGGCAGTTTTTTCTGAATTTTCTAATACGCCGTGTCAGTTGAAACTTTAAAGCGATGTCCTTGCCTGCTCCGCAAGAAGACCGTCGCTCTGGGCTCCTCGTCGCTGTTCGCCGCAGATTTCGCCAAGGTCTTGTTTGGGCCGTCCTTACACGCATCAATGTCGGAAGTCAGCGCTTTTTAGCTATTCATGCGTGATGCAGCATTTGCAACTATGGGCTCTCTGCAGACGTCGGATGCAACGCAGCAATATTTTAGCAGGCCCAGATCCCGGTGAAGTGGACGGCCCTTTGCGGACCTTCTCCCCGCTTGCAGTCTCCGCAGTGCGGCGTCGCCGGACCTGCCATTCGCTGCGGCCGCACATTCTCAAGAACGGCAAATGCCGGCAGAGCGGACGAAGCGCAGGTCTGGGGAATTTAAAATTTTTTGGCAGACTTCGGGACGCCTTGGGTTTCCAGAAAATCCATCGTGTATATGCGAATGTGATCAGCGGCAACGACTCAAGTGTTTGTGTTTCGGTTTCCCCGGAAGCTCTTTGGTGAAGAGCCGGTCCACTCCCTGAACGCACGGCGAAAGCTTTTCGGCTCTATGTATCCCAGCATTTCGGCGATCCGTTCGACCGGAATGTCCGATTGCTGAAGCATTTCGCGCGCCTGCTCCTCGATGAGCATGGAGCGGATTGTCCTGTATGCCGTCCCTTCCGCCCTAAGGGCCCTCTGAAGTGACCTGGGGCCGATCGCAAGATGGGCCGCAACTTTGCTCTCGGAAAGCACACTTGTCGGAAGATGAGCGCGCATGATTTGCAAAACCGCGCCTTCAATGGACTGAACCGGCTCAACCCCCATGAGCGCACCCAGGTCCCCGAATGTAATAGTCTTCCGAGACTGCAAGGGGTGCGGGTTTCGCGTGTCAAGGTCGCAAAGCCGAAGCGCGACGGACGGTGACTGGGCTCCCGTCCTAACAGGTGCGCCGAACAGATCTGCAAGCTTTGACTTGTCGTCACCATTGCCATCGGGAAGTTCAAACCAATCGGGCTGCCAGTCCGTGCCGAGGAAATGCCTGGCCACCTTGGAAATAACGAACAGCGCCCCTTCGTCGAGGTGTCGGTGGCCGACGACCGAGAAGCCTTTCGAGTCTCGTCCGACGACAACGTGCGTGTCAGTCTGTCGGATCACGATTTCAGAGCCAGGATGCGTCAGCGACAGCGCGCGTCGCCCGCGGTCAAGCGCAGATCGCAGATCCGGTGCGCCCAGCACGTAGTTCGCATAAGCTCCGTAAGCCAAGTAGTCGAAGGCCCAGCCAACCCTGGCACCCAGATGGCGATCGCTTATCATGCGGGCGACGGACTCCAGAATGACGGCCTCAGCAGCGTAGGAAACAAACCCGGTTCCTTCTGACAGCATCTTACGGTCGAGACCAGCCGTTCGGAGCGCACTCCCGACGACGTGTTTCGGGACGAAGCTGTCAAGAATGTCCACGACGTGCGCCAGTTCGATGATGTTGACCAACTTCTGTCTCATAGCGTCTCTTTGTCACAAAATGACCGGTCGCACTATGATAAAACGCCAGGAAAACGAAGACTTGAGGGGCGACTCATGAAAGGTAAACAGTTGGCAAACCGCATATTTTTGTTTCTTGCATTCCTGGCCGCGATCGTCTCTGGTCCCGCTCATGCCCAAAACTTCGACACCACAGTGGACCAACTTGCCGACAGCAGGGAAATCCCAGTCACGGTAGACAACTTTATCCGTGCCGCGACAGATATCGAGTTCGGCAAATATGTTGCCCTCGCTGGAGGGGTAAACAAGTTCTACCACTTCCGCGAAATGATGCCCGTCCATGCTCAGACCACCATCAGCGCGAACCGGGACACTCTCTATAGCGCCGCGATCATCAATATCAGCAAGGGCGCGACGGTCACCCTTCCGGATGTCGGCGACCGCTACATGTCGGCGATGGTCATCAACCAGGACCACTACCTGAACAAGGTCTTGCACGGTGGCGGCGCCTATACACTCGATATGGACACGTTTGACACGCCATATGTCGCCGTCTATCTGCGCGTCCTGCTGGATGCGACCGATTCCGCGGACCTGGCCGCCGTGCACGCGATCCAGGACCAGATGTCGATCGACGCTGCCTCGTCCAAACCCTTCATCGTCCCGCCCTATGACGAAGAGGACTATATAGGGCTCGTAAGGGCCGCCGTCGGTGTCGGCGCCTACCTTCCGGACAGTTTCCACATGTTCGGCAAGAAGGAGGATGTCGATCCAGTGCGGCATTTCATTGGGACGGCCGGTGGCTGGGGCGGATTGCCCGAGGATGAGGCACTTTATCTCGGGATCTCGCCGAACCTGCCGGTCGGGAAATACAAGATCGAAGTGCCGGCCGACGTGCCCGTCAAGGATTTCTGGTCGGTCAGCCTCTATGATGCAAACCGTTATTTCGCGCCGAACGCGATGGACGCCTATGTCATCAACTCCGTCAGCGGGACGTACAATGAGGACGGCTCGATGACCGTGCATCTGGGCGGCTGCGAGGACGGGCGCGTGAATTGCCTGCCGCTTGTCGAGGGGTGGCAATACACCGTGCGGCTCTATCGTGCAGCGCCGGAAGTGCTGGATGGAAGCTGGGTCTTCCCGGGTGTCGAGCCCGCGAACTGACAGAAAGGACAGAAAAATAAAACACCTTCTCCTTGCCGCTGCCCTCTGCGCACCCGCACCAGTTCTCGCCGAAGATATCACGATCCGGAACCTCATGCGCGCCGAGAGCGATACGATGTTCCGGCTCACTATGAAGAACAACGGAACAGGTGTCGGCGAGATCGCCCATGAGCGCGAGGTAACCTCCGCCGACAAGCCGCAGCCAGTCATCCGGCCCAACCAGGACACCTTGTATTCGTCCGCCCTCATCGATCTGTCCGAGCCGGTGACGGTGACGCTGCCGGAGGGCGACGGACGGTTCCAGTCGGTGCTGGTGATCAGCCAGGACCACTACAACTTTGCCTATGCCGAACCCGGTGCATACGAGCTGACCGAGGACGAGGTCGGGACCCGCTTCGCGATGCTCCTGTTCCGCACCTTCATCGACGCGGGCGATCCCGACGATACGGCGCGCGCCCATGCGGTGCAGGACGGAATTCGCCTCGAAGGCGGCGGAACCGGCCCCTTCGAGGCTCCGGACTGGGATCTCGACGCCCTTGCCGCTGCACGGAAGGCGGTCAGTGACCTCGCCGCTGCCGTCGGCCTTGATGCCAGCATCGCCTTTGGCCGCCGCGACGAGGTGGACCCGCTGGGCCATCTGATCGGGATGGCGGGCTGGGCGGGGCAGCCGGCCACGACGGCCAGCGCCTTTGTCGACGCCGTCGATAGGAATGACGGCGCGACCCCCCATGCCGTGACGCTGCAAGACGTGCCGGTGGACGCGTTCTGGTCGATCACCGTCTACGACGCTGACGGCTTCCTCGCGCCCAACGATTTGGGGCGGAACAGCTATAACAACACCTCGGCCACCCCGAATGAGGATGGTTCCTTCACCATCCATTTCGGTGGCTGCGAGGATGACCGGATCAACTGCATCCCTCTTACGCCGGGCTGGAACTACACGGTCCGGCTCTACCAGCCACGCGCCGAAATCCTCGATGGCAGCTGGACCTTCCCGGATGTCCTGCCCCTAAACTGATGACGCGACGGCCCGCGCACCGCGTGGGCCGATCGACGAGAGGAAGGAGCCTTCGATGTTGAAAAAGCCACCTGTCCAAACGGCCAGTTGCGCCGTCTTCCTGGCGTTTTCCTTGGCGAACAGTGCATTAGCCGAGGATAAGCCGCGCCTCATCCTCCAGATCACTGTGGATCAGCTGCGGGGCGACCTGCCTTTCCGCCACTACGACCAATTTGGCTCGGGCGGATTCCGCTATCTGATGGATCAGGGCGTCTACTACGACAACGCCCACCACGCCCACGCCAATACCGAAACCGTCGTCGGCCATACCACGCTGGCCACCGGCGCGCATCCGTCGGCCCATGGCATGGTAGGCAACCTCTGGTACGACCGCGCCACGGGGCGCACTATCTACAATGTCGAGGACGCCGACTATCCACTCCTCACTCGGGGCGCGGACGTGAACCCCAACACCGAGGTCGACCCCACCCAGCTTGCCGCCAGTTCCGATGGCCGTTCGCCCCGCGCCATCCTGACCACCACCTTTTCCGACGAGCTGTCCATCGCCACCCAGGGCCGCGCCAAGGTCTTTGGCGTCTCGGTCAAGGATCGTGGTGCCGTCTCGATGGCGGGCCACACCGGCAAGGCGTTCTGGTTCTCCAAATCCGCCGGGGAATTCGTCACCTCCAGCTATTATTACGACGGCTACCCGGATTGGGTGACCGATTGGAACGCTAAGGATTTCCTGCAAAACTATCTCGGCACCTCGTGGCAGCTGACCCATCCCATCGATAGCTATCTTTTTGGCGATCGCGACGATCAGGATTGGGAAACCGATCTTGCCGGGTTCGGGCGCACCTTCCCGCACCCCTATTCGATCGTCGATCCGCTTTCGTGGAAGAACGATCCCTATTTCCCCACGCTGCTCACCTTCAGCCCTGCCGGGGACGAGATCACCGCCGATTTCGCCAAGACCCTGATCACAGCCGAGGGCCTGGGGCAGGATGACGTCACCGATTACCTCTCCGTCAGCTTCTCGGCGACCGATTACATTGGCCACGGCTTCGGCCCCTCCAGCCTCGAGGCCGAGGAAAACCTGCTCCGGCTCGACCGCACCCTGACCGATCTCTTCGCCTTTATCGACGCCGAGATCGGGCTCGAGAACACCCTGATCGCGCTGTCCGCCGATCACGGCACGCCCGAGGCGCCGGGATACCTGGCCGAGCTTGGAGAGATGGGCGGCTACGTCAACCCCGAGCACTGGGCGACCCAGCCCGCCGCCGATCGCATCCGCGCGCGCTTTGGCCTTAGCGATCCGCTGATAGCGGGCTATGACCACCCCTACCTCACCCTCTCGGAAGAGGTGCACAGTCGCGACGACATCGACCTTGTCGCGCTGGAAACCGCCATCGCCGAAGAACTGTCGACCTTCGAAGGTATCGCCTTCGCTGTGCCTTCGTCCCGCATTCGTACGGGCGCCCTGCCCGACAATGCGCTGATGCGCGCCGTGGCCAACAACTACAACCCCGACCGCTCGGGCGACATCTATCTGGTGACCAGCCCCGGCTGGTTCATCAACGATTTCGACGGTCTCTCGGTCACAGTCACCCACGGCTCGCCCTGGCGTTATGACACCCACGTGCCCATAGCTTTTGCCGGTTTCAGCCTCGCGCCACAGCGGGTCTCGCGTCGAGTGCATACAGTCGATCTGGCGCTGACGCTTGCCGCGGTCGCAGATACGCGCCCACCCGACGGCGCCGCAGGAGAAGTGTTGGGGGAAGTCGTCGGGTACTAGGCGCCTCGCGGTAATGCAAAGCGGAGACAGTAACTGGGTCGGATTGAATGTCGGCTTCCAGCTTTTCGCGCTGACAGGTTCGCGGTAGCAGAGATGGACCGCTTTCCGGTTTTAAAGCGGGCAAAGGCGATGCTACGCTGTGTGAAGCAAGGCACTTGGGTTTGTCGGTGGTGTGGGGATGACCTGCCCGACTATCGCAGGACTGAAGCGCGGTATTGCTCTGAGGGGTGTAGAAAACGGTCAGCGAGGGCGCGCAGGAAAGTCAGGAAAAGCACTCAGGAAGTGTAAAGATCCAATGGATATCTGGTTTGGTTTCGGCACTAGCCACACTAAGATTACCCTAAGGTTTCTACTCTTTCCCCATGAAGCCCAACGCGCCTTCGTTGTTCAAAATCTCAATTGCTGTATCAAGGGCCGCTTGGTCCGAATTGAACTTGTCGTCCCAGACATAACTGGCGTCTTCATGGTCCACCACTTCCAACGTCCATTTGTCCTGGTTGTCCAAGCGGTAGATTTCGATTTCAAACCGATACCCGTCTAAAAGCACAGCCTTGCACCTGTCTGACATCACCAGCTTCGGTTCATCTACATTCATGTCCGTGCCATCCTGACTATAAGCTCTGTGGTTTGGCGGACTTGCGACAGCCTGTGGGTTTCCGTCCGTTTCCAGAATATGCTGTAACACCGCATGCCCGACAATTCCAAGCGCGCAGAGTTTCCTTGTCCTGCGCGGTTTTTCTCTTCCAACGGCACGAGACTTTCTCTTTGGTTGCTCCGAATACGCGGAGCATCAATCGCAAGGTAAAATACAGTAGGATGACGCCCAGAAGTATTCCGGCGATGAGCCAAAAATCAGGGCCGCTACTCTGCACTGAAATAGACTTCAAACCGCCTCCAGAAGGACACTTACAACCAGCCAGATTTCCCCATAACTTGGCCGGTATCGATAATGCGTCATCCCCAAACTCGTACCCCTTTAGTGAATGGAAACAACCTTACATTTACTCAGCCCGAAGCGGCGCGTGAGCTTTGCTGCCTTCAACGCCTTTACCAAACGGGCGCTGAAAAACAGGCTCCACGCTAGGCATGGATCAACCCACAAATCGGGCCCCTCCAAGGCTATGTCTGCAACAACAAAGTCGAAGTCTTTGGGCTTCATACCCCGTTTGATCCAAGTATCTGGTTTGTTACCCAAAGGTTTGACCATATTCGACCGATCCGGAACAAACGCCGTTTTCTGTTCGCCAAGGGCGAGTGTAAAATACTCACCTTCAACTGGTGTCACACGGTCGTGTTGGCAAACGTTCAAAGGATAGATTTTCGTTTTTCCCAACTCTGCTTCGCGAAGTACATCCGCTACCGCGCGAGATATGACGGGACCAGCAGGCCCGTTGAATATGTCGGGAAGTGCCTTGAGCTTTTTATACGGGTACAACCCAAATATCATATCCGGAAAGGCGTCACGGGATTGGACTATCCCGGCTTTGTTTCTTTCTGTAACTGCACCTGCGGTCGGCAAGTCATTTAAAGCCTGCTCGGAGGTAATGGGCTTCATCAACGTTGGGTCATACATGACCTGGCTAAACCAGACGCCTTCATTCTCTTCCACTAATCACCCATTCTCAAAATCGCAAACTGGATCAAAAGATAGTATTTAAACAAATCAAAGGACAACGAGTATATCCGGCAGTGGTGGTGCGACGCGCCGAACTCGTACCCCCTCATTGAAATCATAATCCCCATCAAGGCGCGCCGCTCCGCACTGATATTTGCGGAGAGTGTTCAAATTGCGTCCATGAGATGAAAAGTGCGTTGGCGCTCCGGCACTCGGAAAGTGCAGTTCAATACTTTGGCGGTTCGATGAAGTACTCGTGGGGCGGCGCGCCGAACTCAACAACCCCCTCAAATCCAGATGGAAAAACTGGAACGTTCTAAAATCAACACGCGCCACCCACGGACAGAGGATCGCATTGCGGCAAAATTGTGTCCACATCTCGTTTTGAAACTCACTGTTCGCTCATTGGAAACAAACTTTTTCGGTGAAGTTTGCAGTGTTACGGGAATCCCCCAATTTCGGGAAGCATGCAAACTGGGTAGTTTGGGATCAGAATAACCACTTACCCCCTCGTGACGAAGATAGGGGCTGGCCTCGACCCCCTCAGCCAGCCCTTATTCCTTTTCTGGCCACCCCGGCAGATTTTTTGGAGCAGGAACGTCATTCCGAACCAGCCAGTCACGCATCGCCGCCCAGTGGTCCTGTGACCCAGCTGCGTATCTCTGTGAATGTAAATCGGCTATCTGTTGTCCAAGGGAAGGCCACAAGTGTAGCTTGACCCAAGCGGCGATCCGCACCTGGGCCAAAGCACATGGGTCGGTCGTCATGATGCCGTCAGTTCCGAGAGCGGGGATTGATACATGCTGAAAGGAACGTGCCACTGCGGCGAAGTTGGCTGGACTCTCGATGCTGTGCCAAAGTCGGTCACGGCCTGCAATTGCACAATCTGTCGGCGTTACGGTGCCCTTTGGGCCTACGGGCACATTGGCTATGACATTCAAACTACCGGGAAAACAAGTACATATCTGCGTCGCGATAGCGGGGATATCCATTTTCACTTCTGCGCCAATTGCGGGTGTGTGACGCACTACGTTGCGTGTTTCTCGGACGAAAACGGCCGCAAACTGTCTGCGGTTAATGTTCGAATGTCTGATCCGTCACCAATCAGTGAGATTCCAATCCGTCACTTCGAGGGGCACGACAGCTTTCTAGAACTTCCTCGTGACAGCCGAACTGTAAAGGACATGTGGTTTTGACGTGCTTCCAGGCAGCGGACATTGGAGCGACTGCTGCGAAGGCCCTTTTCGTCGTCGTCCCGCAGGGCGAATGATATGCAAATCGTTCGCTGCCGCGAGAGTGAGAAGTCAGTTCCGTTGACCTGAATGCTCCACCCTTTGGGCTTTTCATTCATCCGTGCCGACATCAGAGGCAACGCTGTATTAGCTGTCGCACGGCGAGATGATACATCGGGGACGGCCCATACCAGTCACTCAACCATGGTCTAGAATGCTGCAGACGCAGCCCGCTTAGCGGTTGTTCGCTGCACTTGCAAAATTGGAGACTGAGTGGACTCACACATCGCGGGACTTTGCAGCCATCCGCATTCTTGCTCTAAAGGACCACAATCAGCCCAAACCGGACATTCAACCCAGGACTTTGCAATTCCGGCTTGGCGGGCTTTTTGGTCGAAGAAATTTCTTGCACCAAGGTGCTGAGCCCAAAAAGTTAACAAATCAGACCGTTCCTCTAAGCCGATGTTTTTCCTATGGTTGGTAAGAAGTACCAAGTCGGGAGGTCTTAATGAAAAAACTTATCTCAGTAACGGGTGCCGTCTGCTTTGCTTTCACTGGAGCTTGGGCCGACGAACATACCCCGCCCAACATTCTTGTCATCATGGCAGATGACGTGGGTTGGGCGAGCGTCGGCGTTTACCACGGAGGTGTCAAAAGCATCGAGACGCCGAACTTGGATCGCCTCTCCTCTGAGGGTGCTCGTCTCACAGATTATTATGCCGAGCCAAGTTGTACTGCCGGTCGATCAGCTTTCATGACCGGACAATTGCCAATACGGACTGGTATGCACACGGTTGGACTGCCGGGAGATCCGATAGGTTTAAACCCAGATGACCCAACGCTTCCGATGTTCCTGAAAAAGTTGGGGTATACGACGGGGCAGTTCGGAAAAAACCACCTAGGCGATCTCAATGAGTTCCTACCGACTACAAAAGGTTTCGACGAGTATTGGGGCTGGCTGTATCACTTGAATGCTATGGAATATACGTCTGATCCGGATTGGCCAGACGACCCAGAATTCAACGCGCAATTTGCGCCTCGCAACATCATTCATTCATTTGCAACAGAGGAAGTAGACGAAACAGTCGACCCGCGATTTGGAAAAGTCGGGAAGCAGCGCATTATTGATGACGGGCCTGCGCCTCCTGAGCGCCAAAAGACTTTGGATGACGAAGTGACATCTTACACGAAGGACTTCATTTCTCGTGCAGTAGAGTCGGACACTCCGTTTTTTGTCTGGATGGCTCCAGCCCGTGCACACGTCTGGACCCACCTCAGCCCCGAATACGAAGCTATGTTGGGCAATGGGCGCGGACTTCAGGATGTTGTCATGAAGGAGTTGGACAACAACGTTGGTAACGTTCTCAGCCACCTTGAGGATCTAGGAGTTGCCGATAATACCATAGTGATGTTCACCGCCGACAATGGCCCGGAAACACTGACGTGGCCTGATGGTGGTACGACACCGTTTCATGGGGAAAAGGGTACTACTTGGGAAGGTGGCTTTAGAGTTCCTGCGATTATTCGCTGGCCGGGCAAAATTCCAGAAGGTCAAGTCTTGAATGGCATCTTCAGCGGAATGGACTGGATGCCAACATTTGTAGCTGCGGCTGGAGGTCCGACAGATCTAAGAGAAAAGCTCCTAGAGGGATATGAAGGCTATAAAGTGCATCTCGATGGCTACAATCAACTATCTTACCTGACGGGTGAGGATGAAGAGAGCAATCGCCGCGAGCTGATTTACTATCAGGGTACGGACCTCCAAGCAGTACGCTACAACGATTGGAAAGCGCACTTTGTCGTTCAAAACCACGGCTGGTCAGGCCCGAAGGAAGAACTGGTCGCCCCCTTGCTTTTCAACCTCCGCCGCGATCCCTACGAAAAAGCTGCGGAGGAAAGCGGTATGTACGTCCGCTGGATGGGTGAGAAAATGTGGGCATTCGGCCCAGCCGCCCGGTTAGTGCAGGCACATCTCGCTACTTTCGAGGAGTTCCCTCCGCGCGGGAAGCCGGTCGCCAATCAAGACCATGTTGAAGAACAAACATCAACCGAAGGCGGCATCTCTCAGTAGAGGAAGCGAGTCAACCAATACGCCTTTCCCACCGCAGCGTGGGCATCCGGCTCGGATCATCGGATGCCCAAAATAACCGACTAGGAATTTCGCAAAAAGCGAAACCTCTACGAGAAGGAGTCCTCCATGAGTGCTAGATTAGTCCTTCTGCTTGCGGCCGTCGGCCTCGTGCCAATTGCGTTGTCATACGGTCTGATGCCCGGCCGTTCGATCCCAGTTTTGCTGGGATTTCCAGTGGAAGGGACGAACCAAACCCACGTGTTCCGAGCGATTATGGGTCTTTATCTGGCAAACGCTTTGTTTTGGTTGGCAGCCGCTTCAAAACCAGAATTACAACGCCCCGCGCTGTGGGTTCTTTTTTTGTTTATGTCAGGACTGGCCGTTGGGCGCATACTAAGCATCCTTATCGATGGAGTTCCGAACGGGATACTTCTCTTTTATCTTGCAGCCGAGATAGCTTTTGCAGCTCTGGCGGCGGTTTCTCTTAAAAAAGTACGGTGAAATAGGAAGTAGTAAAATGGTGAGGTTTGGCTTTGTTTTCTCGATGATTGCAACTCTATCAGTTTCGACATCCGCTTTTGCACAATCTTCATCTGCCCAGACTGCGGTGGACGAAAACTTCTTAGGGATTGAGACTGCCGTTGCCGAAGCGGGAGCTACTCCAATCGCATCGATAGATCACGCGCGCCTGGCCAAAGCCGAAGGCGTAGAAATGCCAGCATCTCGCGTACTCATTTTCTCTGTTCCAGAGATAAACACGCCCATTCTGAAAGGGAACGTGCGAGCAGGACTGGACCTTCCTTTTCGCGTACTTTCCTTCGCTCAGGATGGTGGCCCACAGATCTCTTACACAGACTCGCAATTTCTCAAAGTCCGGCATGGACTCACGGACGCTTCTTCGTTGCGTGCGTTTCAGAGTAAGATGCTCGAAGTTCTAAACGACTTGGAAGCAACACCAGCGCCGACCAACGGGTTGTTTGCCGACTACGGGATCATCGAGCTGCGATCTCAGCTCAGCGTACCAGAGGCAGTCGAACGTCTCAGGACAGCCGTGATGGGGCAGGACGATACTGTCTGGTTTGGAGAAATCGATTTTGCGGCCGAAGCGTCCCAACTGGGGACGGAGCTGCCGGATGCTGTTCTCTTACTGTTCGGCGGACCAGCGCCCGGTGGTGTGGCTATGGCGGACTTTCCGACAATTGGTTTGGATGCCTTTTGCCAAAAACTATTGGTTTATGCGAATGAAGAGGGCGGCTCCGTAGTCATTTTCAATGACATCGCTGCCTTGGCGGAGTTGCACTACGGTTCTTCAGCCGAACCTCATCACGGATTGAACAAACGGCTGACCGAGACATTTCGCAAGGCAATTGAGTAGCCGCTGTTAGGAAAACGCAAAAAACCTTTGCCGATTGGCCATCTTTTCGTCGTCCGCTTTGGGTTGATTTCAGCGGTTCTCAACGCAACAGGCCTACCACGCTTTGGGCCGTTCGTTAGACTTTGCAAAGGCCGCTTTCTGCGCATTGCTGTCATTGGGGCATAGAGCAGCATCGGTCAAAGTGGGCTCACAGCTGCCGACGGATGCGGCGCGGCATCTCGTGGCGAAGCCCGCATGTATGCTTCAGGGATCGGCCCATTGCTGACTTTCATCACAGGCCGCGACGCCGCGATGCAGCTCACGCATTCCGGCCGTTCGTGCATCTCGCAGCATTTTTTCGACGGCAATGACCGGGTCGCGGACGAAATGAACGCTTCAACGGAAGACGCGAATGTCTGCTTGAGCGCCGATACCGGACACGCGGACCGATCTGCAAACTGATTGCACCCCTGTGCCGTGGCAACTTGCGACCTAGCGCAAACACATACGGTTGGACTTGAGTTTGCAGTCAAGATTGTTTTGATCTGAGCGCTTCCCATGCGCCGCGTTTGGCGCCAGTCGAGTGTCATCCGGAAATGGAAATTCGAAGCCTAGATATTTGGGCGAGATAGATGCGCCAGTGCAATTTCGCAGCGCTGCTAGGACCGTACACCTAGCTACAGCTTTTTCGGCAGGCATTGGCTCGCGCCAAGGTCGTGGACGGTAATTCGCCGAACATGGCCTTGTAATCATGGGCGAAACGACCGCTGCCGAGGAACCCCATCATCAGAGCAGCTTGCTTAACCATCTTTGGGGCACCAAGCGGATCTAGAAGCGCTTCTCTCGCCAAAGTCAGACGATGCTTCTTGATGTACTGCCCCGTCGAGATTCCATAGACCTCGTTGAAACACTTGTGCATCTGCGTGCGCCCGACGCCGGCCAGCTTGCAAAGATCGGCGACGGATGGAGAGATGGGACCAGCCTCACGCAGTGCCGAACGCACAGCAGCGACGGTGCGGACGGAACTGCGCGGGTGCTCCGAGGGCTTAGCGGAGTCCATTGAAGTGTCGAGGCACGCGGCGATGGCCGAAATCAGGTCGGCTTCGTGAACCGGAGGCATCAAGAGCCGCCCATTATCCTCAGCCATGCCGCTAACCGTTGCCAGAAGACTGGTTAAAGTGTGCCGCAGGATGGCGCTAACCTCGCTACCGTTGACCAAAAGACGGTTCGTAAGTTCCAGATCCGAGATCTCCCCCGCCCTTTGACTAGTAACAGCCGCAGAAAGAGCCTTGCGCTTTACTCCCAGCAGGATCTGATCTCGTCGTTCGCCAGAAGTGAACCATTCCTTGCCGCCATCCAGCAAAAATACGTCGCCACCCCTTACGACGTGGCCGTTGATTCTCAGGTCGCCTTGCCACGATATCGGGCACTGGAGCATCACCCAATCCGGATGCGCTACAATTGTCGATGTGGCCTTCTGCCAGATTGCGCTACGGGCAAGGATGCAGTTGCGCCCCCAGACCGTTACCGAGCGTTGAATGAGGGCACCCTGGCCGAGCTGGACCGCCTCGGCCTCGATGATCGGATACCGGTCGTAGTAGTCTCTCAGTCTTACATTCTGATCAGCGGCTCTATGAGTGAACATTTCGAACCTCGCTTTTTCGTGACCAAATCTGGTGTCGCGTTAATCTTTGACGAACGATCGCGCTGTTGCCGTCCGGCATGGACCAACGCTATCATGATTCATTTCATGTTGGGGAGGACATTAGCGGTGAAAGCCAAATCCGGGTCAGGGAAGCTTCCCAATGTCCCCCTTTATCTAGTCGGTCGTACAAGCGCTCTCATCCACTTCATGATTGATCGAGGTATTTCAATGACTTTTCCATCCAAAACGGCAGCACTCATCGCAACGTTACTGATTTCGCCTGCTCTCGGCAGCGCGCAGGACGCTGCAACCAGCGGTTCTATCCTGTTCACGAACGTCGACATATTCGATGGGGTGAACGAAGCGCTGATGCAGGATGTCAGTGTCCTAGTGACAGGCAACACGATTACACAAATTTCGTCCGACGACATCGCCGTGGCAGATGCGCAGGTGATCGACGGCAGCGGGTACACGCTGATGCCGGGAATGATCGATTCCCACACACATCTGATGTTTTCCGGAATCACATTTCCCGAGGTCCTTTTCCAACGATCCGGCTATGGGGTGATCCAGGGTGTTGTGATCGCTGAACAAACTTTGATGAACGGCGTTACGACCGTTCGCGACATGGCGGGCGACGTGTTTGACCTAAAGCGCGCTATCGATGAAGGCACGGTCCCTGGCCCACGAGTCTATCCTTCTGGTGCCATGATTTCGCAGACCAGCGGTCACGCCGATTTTCGGCTGCCCGTTGAACCCAATCCGACCTTAACCGGAACAATGACAGTTCCCGGACAGAAGGGCGCCGGACTAGTGGTCGACGGCGTACCGAATGTGCTCGCTGCTACGCGTGAGCAGCTTCGCCTTGGAGCATCGCAGGTCAAACTTGCGATAAGCGGATCGGTAAGCGGGATCAATGATCCGCTCGATACGACGCAGTTCACTTTGGAAGAGATCGAAGCTGCGGTGGCGGCCGCAGAGAACTGGGGTACGTACGTTACTGTACATGGCTACTCGTCTCGCGCCGTCAACCAAGCCATTGATGCCGGAATCAAGTCGGTTGAGCATGGCCAGCTTCTCGACGAAGCCACGCTGCAGCGCATGTCGGACGAAGGGGTGTGGCTCAGTATCCAGCCCTTCACCTTGTGCAATGAGCCTGGGCTGACCCCGGATCAAAACGCGAAGCAGGCAATTGTCTGTGAGGGAACCGGCAAGGTCTACGAGGCGATCAAGTCCTTGCCCGACCTCAAGGTCGTGCATGGTACAGACATCTTCATAAGCCCTGGAAAGGGTATCGGCGTCAGCGAAGAAGTCGAGCAGCTGGAGCGCCTTCTGGACTGGTTCACACCCTATGAAATCCTGAAGATGACCACCGGCAATGCAACCGAACTGCTGCAACTGTCCGGCCCACGCAATCCGTATCCTGGCGTTATCGGACGGGTCGAAGTGGATGCGCTGGCCGATCTCTTGCTCGTCGAAGGAAACCCGTTGGAAAGCCTCGATGCAGTTACCGACCGGGACAACATCAAAATCATCATGAAGGACGGCGTAATCTACAAGAATACGCTGAACTAGGCCTTCCACGGGCGGCGACCAGACGGTTTCCTGCTATCGCCGCCCCATTAATCCCTTTTTCGGTTTAACGCCTGATGGAAACTGTACGCAGGGACCCATAAGCGCCCCCCTCGGAACCTAAGTTTGTCGCGAGCACAATTGGCTTTTGAAGGTCGGTTTGATGGGTATTGTTGAAACTGATGCAGACTGCGGAATTCGGTGATTTGGGCTCGAAGCGGCCCAATGCGACCGCGGCACGCACCTTGGCTCAGACCGCAGGAAACCGGCCGTTCGCCACAAACGCCAAGCCATTGATCTTTGGCCTTGCCCGTGGCACCCGAGACATTCACGCTTCGGCAGGCGACGTTAATGTCAAACACCGCGAATACGGGCTCAGAGCCCAAACTAACGGATGCTGCGACACGCACGAAAGGCGGCTTACAAGCGCGGTATGCGATGCGATTAAGAACACTGATCAATAGGTCAAAGAGACAACATGATCGATCAAGAGCAATGAAAAAGAGTTCTTGCTACTTATAATAAGCTGATTAACCAGCGAGGGTTGCCGGGTGTACTTGTAAAACCCGTACGCGTGGAATGGTGTGGTCACGAAATGGCGGATCGTGAAAAAAAATCGCCCTATTGATCATCAAGGAGCTTCAGAGGAGATTTGCAGCGTCACATCTGCACGAACCAAAGATCCTGATACAGGGGTGCGGTGCAAAGATTTATCCCGGTGAAGCCATAGAACAGACCTCTAGTCTGACTGATCAGTCATAGATTTCTACCGACAGCGCATCCATCGCATATGAGGTTTCGATATTTGCCTGGCCGTCCACGTAATTGAGTGACTGGGACCTGCTCAGTGCCCGCATTTCCCCGCTTATCCAAACCGGCTTATATAACTCATCGATTTCGAAGCCTTGTTCGTATCGCACGTAAACCATCTGATTGGCTGGAGGTGCTGGTGTGTGAATGCAGGCTCCAACTGTCGGAACCAGAAGGAATTCGACCGCCTTCTGGTCGACAATATCCAGGGGAAGGAGATAGCCGGGAAGGCGCACGTTCTCTCCCAAAAGGTCAAGGTTCGGTTCGCGCGCGGCAATCAACCGTTGGTTCATCACAATTTCGCGTTGTTCAAACAACCAATCTGGGTCAAGGCCTTGAGATACGAGTCCTTCGCGGATCTGAAACGCTTCTGCGCGCTTCTCGTCATCCGCAGTGTCCGCATGCAGAACCTCAATCCGATAAAGCATGGCCAACGCATTGACCTGAGAATATTCTAGGGTGGCAAAAGGATCGTGGTAGGGCCGCTCTTCAGGAAGGAGATCCTGCCAACTTATGTTGCGCGGATCCGCTGCTAGAAGAGGCCCCGCAATCGCAAGGGCGAATAAGATATTCAGAAAATGCGCAATGGTTTTCATTTCAGCGGATCCTCTTATTCAAAGCCGCACCAACAGTCCGTCTGATAGCGTCATACGGTACACCCTTAACGCAGGTATAATACTGGCAAGAAGACCAGAGCAGAAAACGATGGCTATGAGAAGAACCTCGCGAAAACTCGGCAGGCCAACACCGATGCGAAGCCCAAAATTTGCGGCAAGAATCGGATCTATCACGCGCGTGAGAGCGCTGAGCGCGATTACTCCAAGCACGATACCGGCCGACAACAATAAAACGGCTTCAAGCAAGATCAGGGAAAAGACGCCGGCAGGTGTTGCGCCCACGGATCGAAGGATCGCAAATTCACGCCGCCGGTTGTCGAGTGAAGCAGACAACATGACCACCATGCCGATCATTCCAGCCACTGCCACAGCGCCTGCCATCAGACGCAGCGCAGTCTCGGCCGTACTGGTAATCGACCAAAGCTGCAACAGCGCAACATTAGGAAGAACAGCGGTCAGTGCCTCGTCGCGATGGTCTGCCAGTTGCCGTTGAACTGAAAGCACCGCCGTTTTTTCCTCCAGCCCGGCAAAAATCGCGTTGATGGTCCCCGGTTCATGATCATGGCCATCGTGATCGTGCCCGTCAGAGGTCGTGACAGTTTGCCCCTCGTCTTCATGGCCGCTTCCGTGAGCATGACGGTCGTCATGTTCCTGATGCCCTTCTTCGTGCTCGTCAGGCTCGTCTAACTCCACATGGTCATGGTCTTCGTGTTCTCCGGCGACTTCTGGTGCTTCGATCAAAACGAATGGGTCCGCAACCTCTGATGCAGGTTCTTCGTGCAAGGCGTCAAAACCCTCGAGTGAGACAAAAACCATTCTGTCGACGGCCGTCCCGGTATGCCCCAGCACGCCGGTCACTGTGAATGGCGCTTCGTCGTGCACATCAAAGGCGACTTCCCCTGAGCCATGGGCATTCACGATTTCAGTACCTGACGTGTACCCGAAAGCCTGAGCAACTTTTGCTCCAATCACTGCGCCATCTGGAGATTTAAACGGAACACCTTCAGCAAATATCAGTTGCCGGCCGCCACTATGACGAAAGTGGTCAAAATATTGCTCGGACGTTCCTATCACGGGATATCCTCGGTGGTTGTCACCCATCATGATTGGCACTGTCCAGCTTATCTGGGGCAGATCTTCGATCATCTCGTAGCTGTCCCAGCTGATACCAGCGCCAGTTGTGCCGACACCAAAAACCGTTGCCATCAGGATCTGCACATCGTTTCCGCGTGCCGCAATGATCAGGTCGATCCCTGATGCAGAATTGGCAAAACCCGCTCGTGCCTCTGTTCGCAGTCGTTCAACCCCAACAATCAAAGCCACGCTCAAGGCAATGCTAAGAACAGTCAACGCAGCGATAAAGCGGCGATTGAGAAGGCTTTTATAACAAAGATTGAACATCACGTTTTGCCCGCGTTCAGCATCGGCAAGTCAACGCTCCGATCGAAGTGTTTTTCCAGGCTGCGATCATGGCTGACAAATAACAAACTTGCCCCTGATGCTTTGCATTCCTTCAACAACAACTGGACAAACGTGTCTTTCGCTTCCTCATCCAAAGCCGAGGTGGGTTCATCCGCCAAAACTACTTCAGGCGCCCCTATCAGAGCACGCGCCGCCGCAACGCGTTGTTGCTGCCCAACACTCAGTGCGCTGGCAGGTCGATTGATGAGCTCAGTATCCTCAAGACCCAGCTCACTTAGCAACCGTGTGGCGGTAGCCTTGGGGTCTGGCCCCGACCGATTGCGACGTCGCGCTGAAAACCGGCAGGGCAGCAACGTGTTTTCAAGCGCACTGAGCCAAGGCAAGAGATTGAAGACCTGGAAAACAATCCCCAAATGATCCACACGAAAACGGTCACGATCACCTCCGGCCAAAGCCCCGACATCCGTGCCTGCAACGCGAACCGCGCTTTGCGGTACATCGATCACGCCAGCAATTGCCGAAAGCAATGTGGTCTTTCCGCTGCCACTGGGGCCTTTCATAAACACACTTTCCCCGGCCTCAAGATCGAAGCTAGCGACTGAGAGAACCGGGTCAGGTTGACCGGGCCACCGAAACACCAAGGATTTGAGCTCTACAGTTTTCATTGATGACACAGATGCTTTGGCTTGGTTTTTCAAAGATAATTGAGCTTCTTGGTGACCCAGAAAAGGATCTCTGCCAAAACACCAATGGCTCCGGCCTCGTCTGTCTTGACCAAAGCTGTTCCTGACGTTCCAAATTGCAAGTAATTTATGTCTGCATCTGCAGGTAGTTCAACCAATACGATGTAGCTGGATATCCCGGTTAGTTCGCGCAATGAGGGAAGGCCTGACCTTAGATCAACAGTACCTTCGACAGTTCCGACCGGAAAATCGGAAATACGGCCGGTAATTTCTCCGCCGGGTTCCGTTCTAAATGCAAGCCGGATTTCGTCACCGACCGAAACATTGGCACGACTGGATTGGGGCAGAGTAGCAATTACTGCAAAGTCTCCGGGTTCGACAAAAGTTATTGCCCCTTGTAGCGGAGTGGCGCGGTTACCTGGTCGTAGTGATACAGCCGTGACAACGCCGTTTCCCGGCGCTTTTACAACTGTTTGCTCTAAATCCCAAAGAGCTTGCGCAAGTGTCTGTTCGGCCTCCACAACACCTGCGTCACGCCCGTCGATCTTCGCGGCGATACGCCGCTCAAGGCTTGTCTTCCGGGCTTCTGCTGCGCGGATATTCGCGGTCAACTGGTCGATGGTTGAGACAGCCTCTTGCAGTTGGAACGTGGTTGATGCCCCGCGTTCTTCCAAACGGATGATGTCATCACGACGCTGAATTCCGAAAATCAGCTGAGCAGTCAGGGATTCAATCTCGGCCTCGGCAGCTGATAAATCTGATAACAGTTGATCGGCAGATGACTTTGCAGTTTCCAAGACAGCTTCGAGCCGGGAAACCTCGGCTTTGAAAACCTCATTATCTATCCGGAATAGGGTCTCGCCAATTGCAACTTCCTGGTTTGGCTCCACAACGACTTCTGTAACCGTGCCCGCCACGTTCGGAGCAATATTCGTCGAAACACCCTGAATGGATACCGGGCCAGTCGGAGTTGTGTGGTTCAGCGCACCGATGACCACCAGAGCGATAACACCGGCTACACAGTAAACCAGAGTTTTCCAGAATCCATTCCAGGGGAGAAGGTGAAACTTGGAAAAGACCAGCCAGACTATTCCAAAGTAGAGGCCAAGTACGATTAACAAGACTTCATTCCTTCGTGATATTTCCGGAAAGTTCGAACGACCACCCAAACTTACGAGTGATCGCCCTGTTTGTCATGATGACTTAGTTGTCACCTTGCTCTTCCAACACTTTGCGGTTGGCTTCACGATGGCGCCATGCCGCGCCCATACTCTCTTTCAGATTTTCGGGAAGCGCTTCCAGAGGAACAACAAGGTCGTCATCAACTGGCCACTCTGTCAGCAGCTCAGGATGATATACCTCGGGATAGTACAGCTTAGGATCGATCTCCATATCCCGCACGTAGGGTTCTTGAATGTCTTCGCGCCGGTGGGGCGGCTTCGGCACGATCAACTGACCATTGCTAAAGTCAAACTGCGGCGCTCGTGAGTTTGGAAACTCGGGCAATATGCCTTCGCGAACCCATATCTGATCTTTGGTGACGTTCACAACGATCCCGTCAGGCGCTCCAAAGTGATAGGGGCCTTTCCAGTGCTCTCGGATCTCCGCTACGGTTTCCTCGATCTGATAGGGGTCATAGCTCATGTGAGTGTTCATCAGAAGCCTGGGTTGCACCAGATTGGCAATGTAGCCGGCCGCATAGCTGGGCGTGTGATGGGTGTCGACGGTATACCGCCCGAGGAAAGGCGGCACGCCTTGAACTCCGGATGAGATTTCGATGATTTCCTGTTGCTGTTCCGTTACGAAGACATCGCAGCCTTTGGCGAAAGGAATGTCGATCATGTTGGGTCGACCGTCACCTGTCCAGATGAAGCACATGCCATTCCAGTCCATCCGGTATCCGGACGCACCGTCCTTGGCATGGCTTCTTTGCCAGTGTGTGACTTTGACCCCGTCTTCATCATAGATCACGCCACCATTGTCACGGAAATCAAATTCGTTGACTTCGATGTCCCAACCTTTGCCAACGGGAAAGACGCTGAACGCATCCCGGTGCCAGCCGGTCATCATTTTCATGCCTTCTACCATCGTTGCGGTGCCGTACTCCTTGGTGCGGCCGGATGGGCCGTGGACCGTCAACTGCTCGTGCCATCCACCTGCCCAGGTTCCGAACATCCACAGGTACGGCAGCCCACCAAAGTGGTCCACGTGCAGGTGCGTGATGAATACATCGGTAATTTCATTCAGTGCATATCCACTGGCAATGATGTTCGCTGGTGAGCCCTCACCAATGTCAAACATGAAAATCTTACCGTTACCCAGCTCAACAAGAATCGCTGTGTTCATTTGCCCAGGGCGAATGAACGGGGCAGATCCCATGAAGATAATTCTCATCTCGTTGGGCTGTACATCTTCTGTGCGTGGGAACCAGTTCGCCGCACTTTTCAACCACGGTTGAGGAGAGATGCCCTCAAAGGTCAGACCCTCTTTCCAACGTCCCATTGGGACGCCGCCAGTCAGTGCAGCCTCAATATCTTCTTGGGATGAGGGCTCCTGTACCGGAGGAGCCTGACCGAACGCATTTGTGGCGAACAATGTCGCTGCGACGGCGAGTGCGCTGAGTGACTTAATTGACTTCCTCTGTCTGTCTTGCAGCATATTTTCAGTCCTTTGTTCGAGCCTGGGTGAATATGGGAGCCACTTCTGAAATGGCTTTCGGGACAATCTCTGAATTAGTGAATCGAGAGAGATGCTCGGCGATTTCCTCGGCCAGCCCGTTTAGGCTTTCGGTGACAGGATCGATAAGACATGGTGACGTCTGCTCATTGACCTTCCGGACCCTCTCCAACTCGGTTGAGAGCAACTCGAAGTCACCGCAAAGTGCCTCGAATCCACGATGGTTCTTTCGCATGACGCGGATGCGGCTGATTTGGTCCGGAAAAGCGAGCTCTAGTAAGTTGATGTCCGTCATTGCCCTGGCGCCTAGTCCATCTCTGGGCACTAGGCTGAGGGCACATCGCGCGACGCGGAAGGGTTACACCGTGAAATTAGGGTGACATTCAAATATTCATTTGACAGTATAGAGTTGAAAATACAGAGAAACTTGAAGTTTCAGATGCCCGACAGAGAATTGACCCTTGATCCGGAACGTCACGCGACCCGTGTGAAGTACGCGCTGGACCAGGTATTGGCGAGTGACATATTTGGCAAGGCGGAACGCCTTCGGAATTTTCTGAGCTACGTTGTCGAAGAAGCCATTGCGGGTAGATCCGAGGCTATTCTTGGCAAAACAATCGCTCAGGATGTTTACTTCAAGAGTTTTGCCAGTGATGACGGCCACATCAACGTTGTTCGTGTGGATGCGGGGCGGTTACGGCGGAAACTTCAGCAGTACTATGAAACGGCAGGTGCTGGAGACGATCTGCGCATTCACATTGATAGCGGCGGCTACGCACCTTGGTTCGAGGACCGCTCTGGTACAATTCAGAGCAATGTCGATCATACGCCATTCAGGCCAGGATTACCCTGGCGGATTGGCATCCCTGCTGTCACCATAGCGATCATTGCTCTTGCTTACGTCTTGGGCGGGCGCATGGAACAGGTTGTTGATCTCAACCCAAAGACATCTGCGCGCTCACTTGAGCGAAAGGCTCTATCCGCTAAATCACCCGCTGCAGTACAGGCGTCAAATTACTGCGATCAAGCTCGGGGCCTGCTCTTTCCAATCGCAACTATCGATAACCAGATCCTGGCCAGCGACATTTTTAGAATGGCAATAAATGAGGCTCCCGATTTTTACTGTGGATATGCCGGATTGGCCCATAGTCTGGGAACCCAGGCTCTACTAACGCGAGGCGAGGAAGAGCGTGACGCGCTGATACTGAATTCAGGAAAAATGGCACAGAAAGCTGTGGATATTGCGCCCTCAAACGGCTGGAGCCAATCGGCAATGGCATGGGTGTCTTACGTTTCTGGCGACTATGACAGCGCATTGGACTATTCAGCACTCGCCCAGTCGCTTCGACCCAATGACGGAAACGTTCTGGACTTTCGCGGCGTGATACTACTGGTTATGGGTCGCTTTGAAGAAGCGTATGACGTCAGCGACCCAAGCCACCCCAGAGAGATGGGAAGTCATCGGTTTGCCCACAGGAACATTCACGCGGTTGCCAGTTTTCACATCGGTGAGTTTAGGGAAGCAATCGCGTCCTTGAAATTTGCGAGTGACAATGGTGACCCCGTCAGTGCACTGTCTTTGGTATTTTTGGCGGCTTCCTATCAAAGGTTGGGCGAAGCCAAAGACGCACATGCAACCTTGAATCAACTGAAACAGTCGTGGCCAGAGTTCAGGCCAGATCTTGTTCTAGCAGCATTTTATTCCAGTCCAAATCTATCGGACGAAGTGATTTCAGCCTTAACAGATGCGGGATGGCGGTTTTAAGATATTCCTTTTCGAGCCATGGCTGGAAACAGGCACATTTGCGTAATGTGTGTTTTACCGCCAACACAAGAGAACATATCTTGGTAGTGTTAATGTACGCCGAAAGCGGTCATCGGAATTTGTTGTAGCTAACGGCGGAATTGTCCGCAAAGCGGTTGTTGGTGAGAGTTGCATCGAACGAGTGCTTCGAGCCCGAAGCGGTCTCTCGGTGTCGGGGATCTCGGGCGTGGACCCGAGACCACTGCGGCAGACAGTTTCCGCGTGATTCACTGGCGCGTGCCGCAAAACCACTTAAACAATGGCTTTCCGCCACTCGTTTGGGTAGCTTCGGGTTCGAATAGGACGGGACATGGCGCGACGGCTGGCAGCAATATTGATAGCAGACGTGGTCGGCTATTCTCGTTTGATGAGCGAGGATGAAGAAGGCACTCTGGCGGCCTTGCAAGCGTATTGGAGTGAAGAATTCAACCCCGTTATCGCGGACCGTCGAGGCCGGATCGTAAAGATGATGGGTGACGGAGCGCTTGTCGAGTTTTCCAGTGTGGTCGATGCCGTCGATGCGGCACTGAAGATACAGCGTCGGATTGTCGAAGCCAAAAGTAGGATCAGATTGCGCATTGGTATCAATTTGGGTGACATCATCGGCGATGGTGATGACATCTTCGGTGACGGCGTGAACATTGCCGCCCGCTTGGAAGCGTTGGCTGAGCCCGATGGAATATGCATCTCCTCACTTGTTCATGACAGTGTCGGGAAACGGGTGGCAGACGGTTTCGTCGACGCGGGTGAGCACGATATAAAGGGGATTGAGCAACCGATCAGGGTCTTCCGTTGGCCTGCAAAAGGGCCGGTTCAGGCAAAGCAGGAAAAACCGTCTATCGCGATCCTTCCATTCGAAAACATGTCGAACGACCGGGAGGACGAATATTTTTCCGAGGGCGTCGCTGACGACATCGCCACCGATCTATCCAAGATTTCGGGGCTTGTCGTCATCGCTCGCAACGCGACCCGAGATTACAAGAAACGGCCTCACTCCGCTGGGGAAGCAGCCCGAGAGCTTGGGGTCCGGTACGTACTCGAGGGAAGTTTGCGCCGGGGCGGCGGCCGAGTTCGCGTCAACGCGACGCTGATCGATACGGAGAACTCCAACCAGCTGTGGGCCGACCGGTTCGATGGAGAACTGGCGGAAATCTTCGACTTTCAGGACCGTATCACCGAGAGCATTGTCTCGACGTTGGCGGTGACGCTTACTCGAGCGGAACAAGAACGGGCATTTCGAAAAGAAGTCAAAAGCCTTCAGGCGTACGATTATGTCCTGCAAGGCAACGCGTTTCATGCGCTTACGACCAAGGCTGACAATGCAAGAGCGCGCGAACTCTACGAGCGTGCAATCGAGCTCGACGCAGCATACGCTCCGGCATACGCGGGGCTCGCCTGGGCTTTGGTGCATGATGCATTTCGGTGGAGCCCAGATCCTGAAGCGACACTTGAGCTTGCTCTGAAGCATGCCAAGCAAGCCGTTAAGTTGGATACCGGGTTAGCCAAAGCCCATATGGTTCTTGGCGACGTCTATTGTTGGACGAGGCGAAACTCGTTGTCCGTGGTAGAGGGACAAAAAGCGGTAGAGTTGGAGCCCAGCAATGCTGATGCACATTTCGCGCTCGGGTACTACCTGCTTGCGTCCGGTGCCTCAGAAGACGCGGTCAAAGAGGCGCGGCTTGCCTTACAGTATAATCCGGTATTCGCCATGGGTTTCTACTACGAAGTGTTGGGGACGGCGCTCTATCTCACCCAGAGTTACGATGACGCTATCGCAGCACTTGAACAGGGACTGGCACGATATCCGGACCATGATGGTTTGCACCAGATACTGGCGGCAGCCTATGCAAAGCTGGATAACCTGGATGCTGCTCGAGTGCATGCCGAAGAGTATCTGAGGCTGCGGCCAGACGAGTCGCTGTCGAAGATTTCTGAAAGGCTTCCCTACAAAAACAAAGATGATCTAGAGCACCTGATTGAAGGCTTGCGTCGAGCTGGTGTGCCCGAATAACTTGGCTGGCCGGTTTGTTGTCTCAATGACTGCTTCGTCCGCATGTGAGACGCTCGAAACCGGCGCAGCGAAGGTCCGGTTCAGAAAATGATCTTGAAGCCCGGACTGAACGGCAGCTTTCGCCGTTTCGACTCGGGTTTCTCGCGGTCGCAGAGAATAGCCGGTGTCCGCCCACCTTACTAGTTCATGCGTTCCGCAGCATTTGGCACTTTGGGCTCTCAGCAGCCATTCGCTGCACTAGGCTTGAACTTCCGCTCACCCCACCAAAGCCCCCGAACCGCCAGCACCAGCGAACCCCGTCAGCACCCGGGCTAGTCGTCAGCGGTCCAGGTTGGCGGTCTCGTAAGCTATCCCCAAAGCGCCAGTGAGCGGTCGTTCTAGCGGTCAAAATGCCCGGCGCAGAGCTTAGCGAATGCCCGTGCTGACCCGCTGACGCTCCATTCCGCCCGTCGCTTAGCTCAGCAAAATGCCCCCGAAACCGCCCCAGTTTCTCGGGCTTCGCTGAAAAGCCCATAGGTTTCATCGGTCGGCAAGGATTCCTACCACCCCAGCCATGATTTTCCTATATATCACACACCGACGTCCTCGGGGCGGATTGTAGCGCCTTCTCAGCGGCTTGTCTGACGTCAGCACCATGTTGAGACGCGCAGGTTCATGCCCTTGGGAGAAAATGGGAAAGACCCCCGAGTTTTTTCTTGCCGCAGAGTAAGTGTTAAGGTACCCGCGTTTTACCGGTCCCGATGTGGCTAAGAGGGAATCCGAGGTGCCTTTTGGTGCCAACCGGAACTGCCCCCGCAACTGTAGGCGGCGAGCGCTGTCCATTCCGTCACTGGGCCATTTCGGTCTGGGAAGACAGGACAGACAAAGACCCGTCAGTCAGGAGACCTGCCGGTATGAAACCGAAACACACCGGGCGGGGTTGTCCGGGGAGGTTGCCGAAGAAACGCGCCGGGCGGGCTATGTACCACTCTGCGCTCACAGCAGGCAGAAAAGCGTCTGTTGCTTCGGTAAATGCCCATTCACCCGTTCTCTGGTCATTGACACATGGAGATCGATTGTCATGTTTCTACGCACTGGCCTGATTGGCCTTTCCTTGCTGGCTACCAGCGCTGCCGCCGAAGGAAACTTTCCCTTAACCATCGAAAACTGCGGTCACTCGGTCACGTTTGACGCGCCAGTGACGTCGTCAGTCACGGTCGGCCAAGCCGCGACCGAGGTGCTTTATGCGCTGGGTCTGGGCGAGCAGGTTCTTGGAACTTCGGTCTGGTTCAACGAGGTGCTGCCTGAATATGCCGAGGTGAATGCCAAGGTAGAGCGTCTGGCAGACAATGATCCCAGCTTTGAAAGCGTTGTTGCCAAGCGGCCGGGACTGGTCGCAGCGCAATATGAATGGCATGTCGGACCCGAGGGCATCGTCGCCACGCGTGAGCAATTTCACGAACTGGGTATTCCAACTTACGTGATGCCTGCGGATTGCGTCGGCAAAGACAATACGGTCGGCGGCGATGGCACCCGCCTGCAAGCGTTCTCGACCGATACGCTGTATCAGGGTATCGAAGAACTGGCGGCAGCCTTTGATGTGTCCGAACGCGGCACGGACCTGGTTGCCAAGTACAAGGCCCGCGAAGCCGCAGCCGTCGCCAAGGCGCAAGCCGTGAAACTGGACGACGTGTCAGCCGTATTCTGGTTTTCATCTCCTGAAATGGAAAGCGATCCGTTTGTGGCCGGGCAGAAGGGCGCACCGGGATACATGATGAGCACATTGGGCATCCGCAACGTCATCGAGACGGATGAAGAATGGCCAACAGTTGGCTGGGAGACCATTGCCAAGGCCAACCCGACAGTGATCGTGATTGCCAAGATGGACCGCCGTCGCTTTGCTGCGGACGACTACCTGAAAAAGCTGGAGTTCCTGCGCGCTGATCCGGTGACCAGCCAGATGGATGCGGTCAAGAATGACAGGATTGTCGTTATGGATGCGCAGGCCATGGACGCCACCATCCGCGCGATCCCGGCGCTGGAGGATCTGGCCGAGAAGCTGGATACCATCGGAAACAACCTGTGAACGAGGTCGCCGCAATCTTTCGGCAGGGTTTCAAGGCCGCGTGCCTAACTGTGCCATTGTTGATTGCGGCGGTCCTTGCGGGCGCGATGATCGGGGAAACCTCGTTGTCGCCCGATTTGGTTCTCTCCGTTCTGGTCAACAAGCTGGCCGGAGCGGACCTGCCCGTCGACCCAATTGATCAGGGTATTATCTGGAGCTACCGGATTCCTCGCGCTCTGGTCGCTGCGTCCTGCGGTGCCGGTCTGGCTGTCGCAGGGGTCGTGTTGCAGGCATTGCTGCGAAACCCGTTGGCTGACCCTTATATTTTGGGCATTTCTGCCGGGGCCTCGACAGGTGCCGTGGCTGTAACCATCGCTGGTTTGGGCGGGGGAGCTTTGTCGCTGTCTTTTGGCGCGTTCAATGGCGCGCTTTTGGCTTTTGGTTTTGTCGCGTTGCTGGCCCGAGCCTCCGGCGCAGGCGGCGGGCGGGCTGCGACGGCGCAAATCGTTTTGGCGGGAATTGCCGGGTCTCAGTTGTTCAATGCGCTAACGGCCTTCATCATCGCCAAATCCGCCAATGCCGATCAGGCGCGCGGGATCATGTTCTGGCTGATGGGAAACCTCAGCGGCGTGCGCTGGCCGGATGTATATCTGGCCATTCCGGTGGCCCTTGCCGGCTGGCTTATTTGCCGCTTTCACGCCAGAGCTTTGGACGCATTTATTTTCGGCACTGATTCAGCGGCCTCGCTGGGCATACCGGTGCGGCGGGTGCAGGCAACCCTGATCTTCGCCACCGCGCTGACAACAGCGGTCATGGTTTCGATCGTCGGGTCCATCGGCTTTGTCGGGCTGGTCATCCCTCATGCTGCCCGGTTCCTTGTAGGACCGGGGCATCGCAGGCTTATCCCAACGGCCGCCTTGATCGGAGCGGTCTTCCTGATCGGCGCCGATATCGTGTCGCGCATCATCATCCCGGGTCAGGTTCTGCCGATTGGGGTGGTTACCGCCCTGATCGGTGCGCCTGCCTTTGCCGTAATTCTGGTGCGCGGCCAGAGGAACGCCCAATGAAGATCGAGGCGCAAAACCTGACATTTTCGGTTCGCGGCAAGACTTTGCTGTCAGACGTATCGTTTGTTGTGGAGCCCGGAGAAACACTGGCTTTGGTCGGACCCAACGGTTCGGGCAAATCAACTCTGATGCGCCTGTTGGCGGGTTTGGCACGTCCGGTTTCGGGAAAAGTCGTCATAGCGGGCCATCCCGTTTCGCATTTGTCGCGCAGACAGATTGCCCAACGGATTGCCATTGTTGAACAACAGGCTGATACAGCCGAACGCGTAACTGCACGGTCCGTGGTCGAGCTGGGCCGCACGCCCTGGCTGTCGGCGTTACGGCCCTGGCGCGCCGAAGATACCAGGCAAGTCGACAAAGCCCTGCAAACTGTGGAAATGGCCGATATGGCACACAGAGAATGGGCAACATTGTCTGGAGGAGAGCGCCAGCGGCTGCACATCGCGCGGGCTTTGGCGCAGCAACCGGGCCTTTTGCTTTTGGACGAACCGACCAACCATCTGGACATACATCACCAACTGTCGATCCTGGACTGTGTTCGAATTCTAAAAGTGACAACGGTGATGGCACTGCACGATCTGAATCAGGCAATGGCCTGTGATCGCGTGGCTGTTTTATCAAAAGGACAGCTGGTTTCTCTTGGCCCGCCCAAACAAGCCTTGTCTTTGCAAACCGTTTCAGAAGTTTTCGGTGTCAAAGCACAGTGGGGGTATAGTGCCGGCAGGACAGAACGGTTTCTGTCCTATCATCTGGACTGACGGATCCCGATCGCTTCTGGTCGCACAGGATATCAGCGTCGTCAGCGCGCCATGCCAGATACGTACAATCTGCGGCCTCGAAGGCGTATTCCAACGGCGAGCAAGCTTGATCTGGGTTTCCTCACAAACTGCAAAATTGCTCGTCGAATGCTGTCTAGATTCTAACAGAAATAGGATTTGTTCGTTTTCTTGCCTTCCAAGATGATCGGCAGGCGCGTCGTCCGAGCGTTGGTCGACCAAACCCTTGTGGTATGTTCACTACTTGATTTGAACCGTGAAACAGATTCCTTTCGGAAACCACTGGGACCTGACCCAAATCTCGAAACGCCATCAGCTTGAACAGATTGCGGCGACCGCACGTCGATATTGCAGATTACCCACAATCAAAGCCTCAACTTGAGCCTTAAATTAACGGTAGATTAACGAAACAGGGCACAACAAATCTCTGGATGACAAGTTCTTGATATACTTATGCCTATATCGAGATTTATTGGTGGGTAATCCTGCCGGTCTGTTGACTAGTCCAGTTTTTAACGAGGGGGTATCCCGGCAGGATCAGGGGGTGCCAGATCGGGCCAGTTCGAGGCCAACAGATCGCGGCACCCCCGCCGGTAAGCGCGAACCAGCAACTCATCTTTCATCAGTTGATCTTGTTGCGCTGCGCGTGGGGTGTGATGCCAAAACTGGATCGGTATACCCGAGAGAAATGCCCCGGATTTTCGAAGCCACAGGCCACGGCGACTTCGGTAACCGACGCCTCGGTTTGCAAAAGCAGTTTCCGGGCCCGTTCCAGCCGCATCTCCATAAAGTACCTTTTGGGGGAAGTATTAAGGTATTTGCCGAACAACCGTTCCAGTTGACGGGTGGAAATACCCAAAACATCGGCAATGAAGGATGGTGAGACAGGGGTTTCGAGACTGTCCTGCATAATGTCTATCGCCTTCGCCAGATGGGCATTGCGCATTCCATTGCGCGATTGCAGCGAAACGCGCTGCTTGGCGGTCGCATTACGCACAGTGTTATAGACCATCTGATCCGCAACATCAGTGGCCAGTTCTTCGCCATGGTCGCGTTCGATCAGATGCAGCATCAGGTCTGCGGTCGCGGTTCCACCTGATGCGGTAATGTGTTTTTCGTCGGCGACAAAGACGCTGCGCACCAGATTGACATCCGGAAACGCCTCCATGAATGCGTCGTGGTACTCCCAATGGATCGCCGCCTGCATACCATTGAGGAACCCGGCCTCGGCCAGCAACCACGCCCCGGAACACAATGCCCCGATCCGCGTTCCGCGCGCGCGTTCGCGCCGCAGTGCAGCCAGAAGGGAACGAGTCACGTGGTCACGCATGTGAATGCCCGACAAAACAAAGAGTTGATCGCACTTGGGCAGTTCCTCAAGTCCGGAATGCACAAGAGTGACGGATCCATTGGAAGACACGGCCTGCTCGCCCTGTTCGGATACAAAAGACCAGCGATACAGCTCATCGCCACTCACTAGGTTGGCGATCCTCAGCGGTTCGACCGCACAGGAAAAGGCGAGGTGCGAAAACTCCTCGACAAGGATGAAGGCGAAGTGCTGCGTCTGAAGCATGAGCAGGACCATTTCCAAACTGGGCCGACGCCCAAGCGTGAGTCTATTTTGCAGACACCCATGCTGCACGAGATTTTTTTGTATACAAGTTGTATTTTTTAGAAATACAAAAATACGACCACCGCGATTCGGACACGGCAGCCAGAGGACATAGTGAGGCCAAAGGATGAAAGACGAAGCCAAGTCGCGCAAAAATGCGCTCAGAGAACACCTGAAGATGTCCATCCTGACGCTGCGCCTTCGTCCAGGTGACGATCTGGATGAGGCGCATTTGTCCGATGAATTCGGCCTGTCGCGCACGCCTCTGCGTGAGGTGTTTCGTCAACTGGCAGGCGAAGGCTATCTGGATCTGCGAAAAAACCGCAGCGCCCGTGTTTCGGAAATGTCCTACACCACACTGCGCGATTTCTTCCTTGCCGCGCCGATGGTCTACGGGGCCATCCTGCGTCTGGCGGCAGTGAACGCGACTAACGCGCAAATCGAAGAATTGAAAGCGGCTCAGCACGCGTTCAAAGCTGCCCTTCGTTCAGGGTCGGTCGAGGATCGCGCACTTGCCAACAACCGTTTTCATGACGTGACCGGAGAGATGTCCGGCAATGTCTACCTGCTTCCGTCATTCAACCGGCTGCTGATCGATCATGCACGGATTGGCATGACGTTTTATCGGCCGCAGACAGTTGAAATGTCGGAAAACCTGTCGATGGCCAGCCAACAGCATGACGCGATCATCGCAGCCATCGAGGCACGCGATGAAGCCGCGGCGGCGAAACTGGCCGAGGATCACTGGAACCTGTCCCGGGATCAGATCGGGATGTTCGTGATGCCTGACGCACTGGATGTCGCAATGGGTATCCCGCCACTTTCGAAGCCCGCATGAGGACGAAATGAACCCGATTTTCAAGTTCGAAGGAATTTATACTCCTGTGGTCACCCCCTATCACGACGATGGCAGCGTGAACTGGGACACCCTGTCCGACGTGATCGAATACCTGATCGAAAATGGTGTGCACGGCCTGATTTCCGGCGGATCCACGGGTGAGAATTATGCCCAGACCGGGCCGGAGCGGCTGGAACTGGCCAAATTCACGCATAAGCACCTGAAAGGGCGGTTGCCCTTGGTCGTTGGCACGGGCGCGATGCTGACTTCGGACTCGATTGCGCTGGCCGCTGGCGCACGCGATATCGGCGCGGACGCCATCCTATTGGCCAGCCCGCCCTACTCGGTGCCGACGGATCGCGAAAACGCGCTGAATGCACTGGCCATCGACAAGGCCGCCGACCTGCCGGTGATGCTGTACAACTATCCGCACCGTACCGGCACAATGATGGGAGAAGAGTTCCTTGACCGCGTAGGTCGTAGCCGAAATTTCTGCGGCATCAAGGAAAGCTCGGGCGATATCAACCGGGTGCATCTGTTGGCCCGGGATTATCCGCATATCCAGCTGGGCTGTGGCATGGACGATCAGGCACTGGAGTTTTTCGCCTGGGGCGCACCATTCTGGGTCTGCGGCGGTTCGAACTTCCTGCCAGCGGAACATGTGGCGCTGTATCAGGCCTGCGTGATCGAAGGCAACTTTGCCAAGGGGCGTCGGATCATGTCAGCGATGATGCCGCTGATGCGGGTGCTGGAACAGGGCGGCAAGTTTATCCAGACCATCAAGCATGGCGTCACCATGAACGGGATCGACGCGGGTATCATGCGGCCTCCGCTGAAGGGCCTGAACAAAGATGACAAGCGCGCGCTAGAACAGGTGACGCGCGTGCTGAGAAAGACAATCGCCGACATCGTGGCTGAGGGGTGACAAACATGGATCTGCTGACACAGGACGAGTACAAATCCATCGCCGCAGGTCTGAGCCTGCCGACAGGCGCCTTTATCGACGGCGCGTTTCGTCCGGCGGTTTCGGGCCAGACCTTTGCGACAGAGAACCCTGCAACCGGTGAAAAGCTGGCCGATATCGCATCCTGTGGCGCGGAGGATGTGGACTTTGCCGTCAAGAAAGCTCGTGAGGCGTTCGACGATGGCCGCTGGTCCAAACTGCACCCCGCCGAGCGCAAGGATGTGCTGATCCGGCTGGCCAAACTGATGGCTCGCAGCGCCCGTGAACTGGCGGTAATGGAGAGTATCGACAGCGGCAAGACCATCTACGACTGCGAAACTGTTGATGTGCCCGAGACAATCCACTGCCTGAAGTGGCACGCCGAGGCGATTGACAAGATTTACGATCAGGTTTCGCCCGCCAGCGACGATCACATCGCCATGGTGGTGCGCGAGCCAATCGGCGTTGTGGGTCTGGTGCTGCCGTGGAATTTTCCGCTGCTGATGTTGGCATGGAAGATCGGGCCAGCGCTGGCGGCAGGCTGTTCTGTTGTTGTAAAACCGGCGATGGAAACCACTTTGACGGCCCTGCGCCTTGCCGAATTGGCGATGGAGGCCGGCTTGCCGCGCGGTGTCTTGAACATCGTTCCCGGTGGCGGGGCCGAGGTGGGCGAACCCATTGGGCGGCATATGGATATCGACATGGTATCCTTCACAGGCTCGACCGTGACCGGCAAACGTTTTCTGACCTATTCGGCGGAAAGCAACGCCAAAGAGGTGGTGTTGGAGATGGGGGGCAAGAACCCCGCCATCGTGATGGAGGATGTCGAAAACCTCGACCGGGTGGCGGCGCATATCGTCAATGGCGCATTCTGGAACATGGGTGAGAACTGCTCGGCCTCGTCACGCCTGATCGTGCATAAGAAAGTGAAGGCTGAGCTGCTGGAGCGCATCGCGCATCACGCCAAACAATGGAACATCGGCGACCCGCTCGACCCCGAAACCCGCATGGGCGCACTGGTGAGCGAAGACCACTACACCAAGGTTTGTGGCTATCTGGATCAGGCCGAGAACGTGGTGATCGGTGGCAAAGCGGACAACGGGTTTGTCGAGGCCACCGTGGTCGAAGTGCCCGGCAATGACGCTGCTTTGGCGCGCGAGGAAATCTTTGGCCCTGTCTTGTCGGTAATTGAAGTCTCGGGCTTTGATGAAGCGATCCAGATCGCGAACGACACCGACTATGGCTTGTGCGCCTCAATCTTTACGGCCAATGTCAAACGTGCCATTCGTGGTGCGCGGATGATCCGCGCAGGCACCGTGACAGTGAACAGCTTCGGCGAAGGTGACATCACGACACCTTTCGGTGGCTACAAGCAATCGGGATTTGGTGGCCGTGATAACTCGATCCATGCTCATGACCAGTACACACAGTTGAAAACCATCTGGATCGATCTGGCCGATGACGCGGATGAGGCCGTCGGTTGAGCCGACACGACGCCAAAAGGCTACCCCGGCAGACAGGCCCGTCGGGATGGAATACGATTCTGCCGCCCCAAACACCTCTGGCGGTGCTGGAACGGGACCTGACCGCGGATATCACAATAGTTGGTGGCGGGTTTGCCGGGCTCAGCGCGGCGCGGCGGCTGCATCAATTGGATCCTTCTCTGAAAATCGTTCTGCTGGAAGCCGGTCGTTTCGCGGAGAGCTCGGCAGGCCGGAATTCTGGGTTCATGATCGACCTGCCCCATGACTTGGCCTCGGACAACTACGCAGGCAAGGGGTCGGACGCGGATCGCGCCATCATTGCGCTGAACCGCAAGGCCATTGCCTTTGCGACCGAAGTGGCCTCCGATTGCGGGCTGCCACAGGAAATGTTCGACCCCTGCGGCAAATACAATGCAGCCGCCACCAAAGCGGGCGACGCGCATAACCGCGCCTTTGCCGCGCATCTGACCAAACTGGACGAGCCGCATAAGCTTTTAGATCAGCAGCAGATGCAAGAGGTCACGGGCAGCCCGCACTATACCTCGGGGCTTTATGCGCCGGGGACAGTGATGATCCAGCCTGCGGCTTATGTGCGTGCGCTGTCCGCCCGTCTGGCCGGGCAGATCGAAGTGTTCGAGCATTCACCCGTTACCGGTTTGGAACAACAAGGCGCAGGCTGGGTGGTCAGCACCAACAAGGCCAAGGTGAGCACCGGGCGGATAATTCTGGCCAATAACGGCCACCTGGAGAGCTTTGGGTTCTACCAGCGGCAATTGATGCACATTTGCCTTTACGCCTCGCTCACAGCCCCGCTGAACGAGGCGCAGATCAAGACACTGGGCGGGAAGTCGCGCTGGTCGGTGACGCCAGCGAACCCGATGGGGACGTCAGTACGGCGCATTTCCGGCAGCTATGGGGATCGCATCCTGATCCGCACCTGCTCCAGCTTTCATCCAACAATCGAGACCAGTCCAATGCGACTGCGCAATGCAGGCTGGGTGCATGACCGAAAGTTCAGGGAACGCTTCCCGAATCTGCCGGATGTGCAGATGGAACATCGCTGGGCCGGGATGCTTTGCCTCAGCCGCAATGGATCGGCCGCGTTCGGTGAGCTTGAGGACGGTGTCTACTCTGCCTGTTGCCAGAACGGTCTGGGCATCGCACGGGGAACACTGCAAGGCATGGGCATCGCTGAACTGGTGCTGGACCGGCGGTCTGACATCGCCGATCATTTTCTGGCGCAGCCGGACTTGCCGCGTTTGCCGCCCGAGCCATTCGCCTCGCTTGCCGCCAACAGCTATCTGATCTGGAAAGAGTGGCGATCCGGCAAAGAATGAACTTGACCGTCAGTAATTCTGGTTCAACTCATCCGCGGCCGGGATTTCTCTCTCGCGGCGGGCGATATAGTCCAGAAGGGCGTCGTTCTTGGCCTCATCCAGCTTAGGTTCCTGATACTCGGCCAAAAGCTTCCTCGCGTAGTTCAGGGCGCGCTCGGTGATTTCAACTTCGCCTTCCGCCACCCATTGTTCGATCGAGTTGTTGTCAAACAGTTCGGGCATGAAAAAAGCCGTCTGAAAATTCTCCTGGGTGTGCGGATGCCCCAAATAGTGCCCGCCGGGACCTACATCCGGAATTGCGGCCAAGCCTTCGTCAAAATCATGCCATTTAGGCCCCTCCGCCATCCGATAGGCCATCGCGCACTGTTCCGCGTCCACAACAAACTTGGCGACCGAACAATGCATCCCCGCCTCGTTCCAGCCTGCCGAATGCCAGATGTAGTGGGCCCCTGCATGCAGAACAGCGCCCAGAGTTGTCGCGGATTCGTACCCGGCCTGCGCGTCAAACGTCTTGGCCCCGCCCAGCGTGTTCGAGGTGCGCCATGGCACATCGTAAAAGCGCGCCATCTGGCCAATCATGAAATTCATCAGACTGATTTCAGGCGTCCCTGCCATCGGCGCACCGGATTTCATCGAAACGGTTGACAGATAGTGCCCCCAAATCGCCGGACAGCCCTTGCGGATCACCTGCGTATAAGCCAGCGCCGAAAGCGCCTCAGCGGTCAGCTGTGCCACGGTTGCGGGTACCGATGCGGGCGTATTGGCACCGCCCAGAACGAAGGGCGAGCACAAAACCGGCTGATTCCGGCGGCAGAAGGCGCGCATTGCACCCAGCATGGTTTCATCCCAGACCAGCGGGCTGTTACCATTGCAGTTGCCCGTTGTAACCGGGTGGTCATCAATGAACCCTTCGCCGAAAAGGATGTCGCACATGTCCATCACGTCTTCGGCATTCTTGGGCGAGGTGGTCATACCCATGAAGGTTTTGTCCGAGTATTTCATCGACGAATAAGTGATGCGCAGGTGCCGCTGGCTGATCGGGTGATCGTAAGGTTCGACGATATGATGGGCCGAACTGTGCAGTGCGGGCATCATGTGCGACAGTTTATGAAACATCGCCAGATCGTCCAGCGTCGGGTTCCGGCGCACGTCGTCAAGATCACGCAGAAACGGCGCGCCGGTCATCGGCACGAAGATCGAGTGCTTGCCGCCGAGAGCGAGGTTCTTTTGCGGATCGCGTGCGTGATAGGTGAATTGCGCCGGAATGGTCGCGATCAGCTCGCGCACCATGTTGCGGTCCAGAAAGACCAGCTCTCCGTCAACCTTCGCGCCCGCTTTCTTCCAGTCTTCCACTGCGGTCGGGTCGCGAAACTGGACACCAACGTTCTCCAGAATATTCATGGCGGCCTTGTCGATAAGCTCAACCTGGCTTCCGTTCATAACTTCGCAATGCGGGATGCCGCGGGTCAAACCCGGCAGCATGTCAAAATTCGGCGCGGTGCGAAGAGCGCGGCGCGCGGAACGCCCACCGGCACGTGCAAGAGTACGGGTCGACAAGGGGGCAATCCTCCTGTTTTGAATCAGACTGACGGAAATACGCCGCGTTCACCTCTCCGATTGCGATATGTGTTTGCAGGAAGCGACACCGCCCTGATGACGGTTTTTCGCCGCGCCTGTTCACGTAAGGGCGTTCGGTCATTTTATCTTGTGTGACCTACTTCACTGCCAATCACGTGCAGACATCTGCAACAGATATCCATAAAGTTGTTTCAGGAGGGGCGCTTCAATGCACCACACGACAGAGATGCTGATCATCGGTGCCGGGTTCTCAGGGCTGACGATGGCGCTTGAGGCACGCAAACACGGCATCAAAGATATCGCCATTCTGGAAAAGGCTGAAGATATCGGTGGCACGTGGCGCGAGAACACCTATCCTGGCGTCGCCTGCGATGTGCCTTCACATCTGTATTCCATGGCGACCCACCCTAATCCGTACTGGAGTCGCGCCTATGCCGGTGGCGCAGAGATACAGGAATATCTGCAAAATGTCGCGCATCAGGAAGGATTGTATGATCTTTGCCATTTTGGGCAGGAGTTGAAATCGGCGAGATGGGATGGCACGCATTGGCAGGTTGAAACCACGGATGGCCAGATCTGGTCAGCCAAGTTTCTGGTCTCGGCCATCGGCGCGCTGCATCATCCCAGCATTCCGGACATTCCCGGCACCGACAGCTTTCCCGGCCCCTGTTTTCATTCGGCCAAATGGGATCACACCGTCGATCTGACAGGAAAGCATGTGGCCGTTGTCGGCACCGGGGCGTCAGCCGTTCAGTTCGTGCCAGAGATTGCCAAGATTGCGCGCCACGTCACCGTTTTTCAGCGCAGCGCGCCTTACGTTATGCCGCGCCCTGACGGCCCGATCGCGCCATGGGTGCGCAAACTTCATGCCTACCTTCCCCTGCTTCCCCGCATCCGGCGCAAACTGATTTTCATGTTCTTCGAGTTCCGTCACCGCGTGTTCAGGGGCGAGGAACGCGCGATGAACTTTGCCCTAAAAATGTGGCGCAAGTCACTGGAAGGCGCGATTGCGGACCCCAAAGATTGGCGCATTCTGACCCCGGACTATCGAATTGGGTGCAAACGCATTCTCAGTTCAAATGACTGGTATCCGGCCCTGGCCCGCGACAATGTCAGCGTCATTCCGCACGGCGTGGCCAGTATCGATGGAAACAGCATCCTGGCGACAGATGGCACCAGGGCAGAGGCAGACGCGCTGATCTGGGGTACCGGGTTTCAGGTCACAAATGTCGTAGAAAGGTTGGATATCACCGGCACAGATGGGCTAACGCTGCGGTCGGCCTGGGCGAATGGGATGTGTGCACATCTGGGTACAGCGATAGCCGGTTTTCCCAACTTTTTCATCCTTCTGGGGCCTCATACCGGGCTGGGGCATAATTCGGTCGTGTTGATGATTGAAGCTCAGGTCGGGCATATCGGCCGGGTTCTAAGCGAGATGCAACGCAAGGAACTGTCGGTGATCACTCCCGATGCGGTGAAACAGGCGGCCTTTACGCAGGAAATGCTTGACCGCCACGCGGACAGTGTCTGGCAGATCGGAGGCTGTACATCCTGGTACATTGATGCGGAAGGGCAAAACACGACGCTTTGGCCCGGAACAGTTGCAGAGTTTCAGAAACGCATGGCACAATCAGGATTGGAGCAATACAACTCCGTTAGGACCGGAGACAGCTAGATGACATTTATTCTTAGCGTGGTTACGGCCTTTGCCGTCTTTCTTCTGGCCATGGCCCTGTGGACCCGGCGTATAACCCGTCAGGGGCTAAAAACCGTGCCGCAGATGGGCCAGATCGTGCCCGTGCAGGGCGGCAGCATCCACTATGTGGAAATGGGCAATCCGGACGCGCAGACGGTTGTTCTGATTCATGGCCTGGCTGGGCAGTTACAGCATTTTACCTACGCGTTGGCGGATCAACTGGCCGAGGATTACCACGTCATCGCGTTGGATCGCCCCGGTTGTGGATATTCAACCCGGGATACGGCAGAACTCGCACAATTGCCGCAGCAGGCCGCGATGATTGCTGAATTTCTTGAAACCAAGGGCGTGGATCAGGTCGTGGTGGTGGGGCATTCACTGGGCGGTGCGGTGTCGCTGGCGCTGGCTTTGGACCACCCCGAGCGGGTATCCGGCCTCGCTCTGCTGGCGCCACTGACGCACAGGCTGCCTGAAACACCGGTGATCTTCAAACCGCTCGAGATCCGGACCAAATGGCTGCGCAGCCTGATTGCCAACACGATTGCGGTTCCCATGGCCTCAAAAACAGCACCGCACAGTCTGGGTGTGGCATTTGACCCTGAAACCCCTCCAAATGACTTTCTGGACCGTGCGGGTGGTGCGCTAGGGCTGCGCCCGTCGGCCTTTGTCACGGCCTCGCAGGACGTTATCGGGTTGGATGCCAGCTGCGATGTGCTGGTGGCCAGATACCCCGAGCTGTCGGTCCCCGGCGGGATATTGTATGGAAGTCAGGACGCGCTTCTGTCCCCTGCCCGTCACGGACCGCCGATGGCCAAATATGGTCTGAGCTATGAAGAGCTTGACGGTCTGGGCCATATGATCCTGATCACAGAACCGGAGATATGCGCCGCGTTTATCCGCAGGATGGTGGACGCCACGATATTCCGTCAGACGCCCTTGCAGGACCCGGTGACAGAGCCCGTGAAAGAATTCCCCGGTTAGGGCGATTTCCCTCTTGACCCTCCCCGGCCCCTCGCTTACATCGCCTCTCACTCACGGCGGAGTAGCTCAGTTGGTTAGAGCAGCGGAATCATAATCCGCGTGTCGGGGGTTCAAGTCCCTCCTCCGCTACCAAAATCCCCCGACCTTCGAACTAAAACATCACTTCTGGTTTCTCCTTGAATTTCAGCGTTCATCGATCCAGCCGAAGATCGAGATATGGTGCCGCGCGTGTAATTTCGACAGCGTCCTGAACCCCGCTCGTATTCAAGTGGATGTTCAGCTGGTCAGTCCCACTGAACCGCGCGAAATAGGCGAACTCGATCATGTTCAGCCCACCCATATCTTGACACTGAATGACATAGTCTGCCTGAAACTCCGAGTGACTCTCTGCCGTTGTGGAGCCTGTGACTGCGTTCGCCTCACCTTTCTGCTGTGTGATGCCGTATGTCAGAACCACATGGGCGGCCACCGTAGAGCACCCAGCTTCGGGCGGGGTTACGAACAGGTCTAGCGGGTCGGAAAGTTCTGACATTGCTATGGCCACACGCGTTCGGTTGTCATCGTTTTCAACCGGGGATTCAAACCCGACGATGTCCATGCTTGGCACCCTCAGCGCCAAGGCGAACCCTGTGTCCGAAAACACGATATCGATCTGGCCCGAACCATGGTGATGAGGCGTGGAAATCTGCGTTGCTTGCGCTGCAAGTGCCGCAGGAAACAGGAACAAGGCCAGAACCACGCGCTTCATGAACCACAAACCACCTACAAAGAATCACTTGGCTGATTTTAGCCCGAAACATGTACCGCACAATGTCATCCGCCGGATCAAGATCTCGTCAGATATGGGGATGGTGACCACCAGGCCAGCAACTCCATTTCCCGATAAAAAAACTCAGATTGACAATGTTGACTTTTTAACTCAGTTATTTCAGCGAAAGCCGCCGCGGGAACAAACCCGCCTGATCTGACAGTTCTGACAAGAAAGTAACGACCTCAATGACCAAGTTGTTTGCAACAGCCAGCGCTTTGACATTTACGACAGCCTCTTTTGCTTTTGCCGGGGATGTGCCTGCAAAAGCGGATATTCTGGAAACCTATGCCGATATTGCCGAAGCTAAGTATGACGACAGCCTGATTGCGGCAAATGCTTTGCGGGATGCAGTCGGTGCGCTGATTGCCGAACCCTCGGACGCGACCCTGACTGCGGCACGAGCAGCATGGGTTGCAGCGCGTGTGCCCTATCAACAGACCGAAGTTTATCGCTTTGGCAATGCAATCGTTGATGACTGGGAAGGCAAAGTAAACGGTTGGCCGCTGGATGAAGGTCTGATTGATTATGTCGACGCGGCCTATGGTGGCGCGACGGATGAGAACGAATTTGCGGTTCTGAATGTCATCGCCAACCCCAGCTTCGTACTATCGGGCGAAACCATTGACGCCAACACGATTACTCCGGAACTGCTGAGCGAAACCCTGCACGAAGCTGATGGTATCGAAGCCAATGTCGCAACTGGCTACCACGCTATCGAGTTCCTGCTGTGGGGTCAGGACATGAATGGCCACGGGGCAGGTGCAGGCAACCGTCCAGCCACTGATTATGCAAACGGCGATGCCTGCACCGGTGGCAATTGCGACCGTCGTGCCCAGTATCTGAGCGCCGCAACCGACCTGTTGGTCAGCGATCTGACCTGGATGACCGATCAGTGGAAACAAGGCGGCGCGGCGCGCACGGCGCTGATGGAAAATGAAACGGCGGGTGTCAGTGCGATCCTGACCGGTATGGGTTCACTGTCCTACGGTGAACAGGCGGGTGAGCGGATGCGTCTGGGCCTGATGCTGAACGACCCGGAAGAAGAGCATGATTGCTTTTCGGACAACACCCACAACAGCCATTACTACGATGGGCTGGGCGTTCAGAACGTCTATCTGGGCAGCTATACCCGCATCGATGGAACACCTGTATCGGGCGCATCACTGGCCGAATTGGTAAACGCAACAGACCCGGAACTGGACGCCGAGATGAAAGCGAAACTGGCCGTCACGATGCAAGCCCTTGGCAGGATCAAATCGACCGCGGAAGCAGGGTTTGCCTATGACCAAATGCTGGAACGCGGCAACGAAGGCGGTGAAACCCTGATCATGACCGGCGTCAACGGCCTGATCGACCAGACCAAGACAATCGAGCGCATCGTGACCGCACTGGAACTGGACCAGATTGAATTTGAAGGATCAGACAGTCTGGATAACCCCGACGCGGTATTCCACTAAACAAGAACGCGCGCCGGGGGCTTGCCTGCCCCCGATACACTCAACACGCTGACCCGCCAGCCCACTGAGCCACACAAACTCAAGCCAACATCCATGATTGTCTGCCACTGCACCAACATCTCGGACCACGACATCCGCGCCGCCATCGACTGGATGCGGACAGCCGACCCCCGAACCATCATCACCCCGGGCAAGGTTTACCGTGCTCTTGGAAAATCGGCGGATTGCGGCGGATGCATGCCTCTGTTTCTGGACACGATGCGGTCAAGCGATAATCTCGAAGTACCCATGCAACTCCGCGCCCTGCGCGCGGCAGTATCACAGGAGAGTGCAGATGAAGGGCGATCCAAAAGTCATCGAATATCTCAACAAATCTCTGCGGCATGAACTGACTGCTGTCAGCCAATACTGGCTGCACTACCGGTTGCAGGAAGACTGGGGACTTGGCCACATGGCTAAGAAAAGCCGCGAGGAAAGCATCGAAGAGATGGGCCACGCGGACATGCTAATCGAACGGATCATCTTTCTGGAAGGCCACCCCAACCTTCAGAAGCTAGACCCGCTTCGGATAGGTCAAACACCAAAGGAAACGCTGGAATGTGACCTTGCGGCCGAGATCGATGCACGGGCCTTGTACAAGGAAGCGCGCGAATACTGTCGGGATGCCGGCGACTATGTCTCGATGTCGCTGTTCGAGAAGTTGATGTCCGATGAAGAGGGTCATATCGACTTTCTCGAAACGCAGCTCGACCTCTATGAAAGGATCGGCGAAGCCAATTATGCGCAACTCAACGCATCGAAAATGGACGAAGGCGAATAGATTTGTCGCCCTGTCGGTGGTCGCCTTTGCGGCCACCCCTTCCCTGTCAGCCGAACTGGTGGATCTGCATCTGAACGTCACCCCCCGCACTGACGATGAACGCGCCCGGATTGCCGTTGTCACGGCGCCGCCCCAGGATTTCAGCGCACCGCAGCAATTTGAAGAACTGCCCGCCGGGGCCGCGACAGTTCGAGTTCGTACGGACGCGGATGCGTTCTCGCAACCCTCAGACAACTTGAGCTTTGAACAGGAGCTGAATTTCAAGGTCGGAAACGGGCTGTTCAAGAAGGTTTGGGTTTCGTCGCCCTCATCGACGCTCGCCTCTGACGGGTTGGGGCCGCTCTATAACGCGCGGTCATGCCAGCGCTGCCATATCAAGGATGGGCGCGGGCACACGCCAAACGGGCCCGATGACAACGCGGTTTCGATGTTCCTGCGGGTCTCGATCCCCGGCACGTCGGAAGATGGCTATGCAGCGATCGAAGAATACATCGCCACTGTGCCCGAGCCTACCTATGGTGGGCAGATGCAGGATTTCGCACTGGCAGGTCATCCAGCGGAATACCGGCTGGACATCTCGTACGAAGAAATCCCGGTAGCGCTTTCTGACGGTGAAACCGCCTCACTGCGCCGCCCGACTTATCAGGCAGCCGGTCTGGGTTATGGTCCGCTGCACCCGGACGCGATGCTAAGCCCACGGATCGCGCCGCAGATGATCGGGCTTGGCCTGTTGGAAGCGATCCCGGTCGAAGACCTGCTCGCCAGGGCCGACCCCGACGATTTGGATGGGGACGGCATATCGGGTCGCCCGAATATCGTCTGGTCGGTCGAGTTTGACACCCCAATGATGGGCCGGTTCGGTCACAAGGCGGGGATGCCGACAGTTATGGAACAATCGGCTGCTGCTTTTGCCGGGGATATCGGCATATCGAACCCGCTCTACCCTGCTCCGCACGGGGACTGCACCAATGTGCAGGTGAACTGCATCAAAGCCCCGCACGGCGACGATGATGAGCGCGGCTTTGAGATCGATCATCAGGGTATGGACCTGGTCGCTTTCTACAGCCGCAATCTGGGCGTGCCGGGTCGCCGCGACGTGGACAACCCCAAGGTTTTGCGCGGCAAAGAGGTATTCCATGCGACCGGCTGCGCGTCATGCCACACACCGTCACATGTCACCCATCGGATGGAAGACCGGCCCGAGCACAGTTTTCAGTTGATCTGGCCCTACACCGACCTGTTGCTGCATGACCTGGGCGAAGGTCTGGCCGACAATCGCCCCGAGGCCCGAGCGACAGGCCGGGAATGGCGCACGCCGCCTTTGTGGGGCGTTGGCCTGACCGAACGCGTCTCGGGCCACACGGAGTTTCTGCATGACGGGCGGGCGCGCACCTTGCTAGAGGCGATCCTGTGGCATGGCGGTGAAGCGCAGGCTGCCCGTGATGCCGTAGTCTCGATGCCCAAGGCAGACCGTGACGCCCTGATCAAATTTCTGGAAAGCCTGTGACCCATGCGTTTTCTTACCCTTGTTGCAGTGTTGTTGATGCCACTTGCCGCGCAGGCACAGGATCGCGCACCGATCCTGATGGACGTTGCCGAGACACATATCCTGCCCCGGTTCGAGACCCTTCCGGAAACGACCGGCGCGCTTGTCAGCGCATCATTGGTTGAGTGCGATCCGACCTCACCGGCGCTGCGCGCGGCCTACGATGCGGCTTTCGACAGCTGGATTTCAGCCAGCCACCTGCGGTTTGGTCCGACCGAGGTCGATGACCGCGTTTTCGCCTTGGCTTTCTGGCCCGACACGAAAGGGTTCACATCCAAAACTCTGTCCCAGCATATCGAGGCTCAGGATGATGCCGTGCAAAGCCCGGACGCCTATGCCGAAACGTCAATCGCAGGGCGCGGGTTCTTTGCCCTCGAACGGATGTTGTTCGATCCCACCTTCGCGGAACAGGGCAATGCCGAATATCGCTGCGCGCTGATCAGGGCGATCACGGCGGATATCGATGCCAATGCCCGCGCGATGGCGCAGGACTGGCACATCTATGCCCCTAGCCTTACCCAACCCGGAGAAAATAGCCGCTACCGGACGCAGGACGAAGCGATGCAAGAGTTGTTCAAGGCCCTGTCCACAGGTCTTGAGTTCACGGCTGACACTCGGCTGGGTCGCCCCATGGGGACATTTGACCGCCCCCGTCCGAACCGGGCAGAAGCGTGGCGGTCCGGGCGGTCTTTACGCCATGTAGAACTGTCGCTGATATCCTTGCGAGATTTAGCCGCACGGCTGTCTTTTGATCACCCCGAAATCGCGTTGGAACTGGACGCTGCGTTTGCACGTGCCATCCAGAACGCTCAATCCATTGACGATCCCTCGCTGGCCGGGGTTTCAGATCCCCAGGCCCGGTTCCGGATCGAGGCGCTTCAACAGTCGATCCACGATATCAGCACCATCGCCGTGACCGAGCTGGGTCCGACATTGGGGATCAGCGCAGGATTCAACTCGCTGGACGGAGACTAACCCATGACGTCACGCCGCCATTTTCTTGCCGGTCTTGCCGCGACCACGATTTCCCCGATCCGCGGGTGGGCCTCGGCCGGTTCGCCTGATTTTCTGGCCGCAGGGCTGTTTCCCGACGGGTCCTTTCGACTTGCCGGGTTGAGCACATTGGGCGCGATCGTGTTCTCCGTGCCTCTACCCGGACGCGGACATGCGGCCGCTGCCCACCCGCACAAAGCTCTGGCGGTCGCGTTTGCCAGGCGTCCGGGCACCTTTGCCATCGTCATCGATTGCGCAACCGGCGCGCAGATTGCGCAGCTAAAGGCCCCTGAAAGCCGACACTTCTATGGCCACGGCACATTCTCGGCAGATGGCGCGTATTTTTATGCCACCGAGAACGACTACGAAGCCGGGACAGGTATTATCAGTGTCTGGGACGCAGAAAGTTTTTCGCGTCTGGGTGAGTTTTCATCGGGCGGAATAGGCCCGCATGACATGCGCCTGATGCCCGACGGGGAAACGCTGGTGATTGCCAATGGCGGGATCGAAACGCACCCCGAAACCGGGCGCACAAAGCTGAACCTGCCGACGATGGCACCCAACCTGAGCTATCTCACCCTGTCGGGCAGGATCCAAGAGCAGGTGTCGTTACCTGACGAGCTTCACAAGAACTCGATCCGCCATCTGGCGGTGCGGAGCGACGGTCTGGTTGGCTTTGCCATGCAATGGCAGGGCAGCAAGTCCGAACACCCGCCCCTGTTGGGCCTGCATCGTCAGGGTGAAGCCCCGCGCCTGCTTGCCGCGCCGGATCACGAACAAAGCATGTTGCAGGGATACGCTGGCAGCATCGCATTTTCAGCCGACGCCGAGACGATCGCAATCACCTGTCCGCGCGGCAATGCGCTGCACCAGTTTGACACAACCAGTGGCACATTCATCGGCGCCTTCGCGCTTGAGGATGTCTGTGGGCTTGGGGCCGGTGCGAACGGGTTGGTCTTTACCACGGGAACAGGCGCCTTCGGGACATTGACGGGCGCGCGCCCAGCTGTTCGAACCCGCGCCGAATGCCAATGGGACAATCATCTGATCCCAATCCACCCGTCCGCGTAAAATTCGGAATCCCCAATCAGATAGTTTACACTTGGAAGAATCAAACTGCTGCCGTATTGGCGGGCGCGAAACTGGCACCCTACGTTAAGGACCGACTTGATTGAAACAGACGCCCGACGCACCGCATTCCATCTACGGAGTTGAGAAATGGGGCAAAGGCCTCATCGAGGTGACCGAACAGGGCGAGATCGGTCTGCGCAATCCCATGGCCCCCGAGACAGCGGCGATCAGCCTGCCCGGTATCCTCAGCGATCTGGACGACCGCGGCATCAAGGCACCGATGGTCCTACGAGTCGCGTCTTATCTGGAACACGAAATCGCCCATCTGAACGAAAGTTTCCAAGATGCGATTACGCGCGTGGGCTATAATGGCAGCTATCGCGGCGTATTCCCGATCAAGGTAAACCAACAGGCCCAGGTTGTTGACCGGATCGTCGAGTTTGGGAAGAAATATAACTATGGGCTCGAGGCAGGCTCCAAACCCGAACTGGTGATTGCGCTGGCCCATCGTCTGGCCCCTGACGCGCTGATCGTGTGCAACGGCGTCAAAGATGCCGAGTTCATCCAACTGGCGATTCTAAGCCGCAAGATTGGGTTCAACACGGTCATCGTTCTGGAAAGCCCGAAAGAGGCCGACACGGTAATAGAAGTTTACAACGAACTGGGCATCGAGCCCCTGATCGGTGTTCGGGTGAAGCTGACCAACCAGATCAGCGGCAAATGGGAAGAAAGTTCGGGCGACCGCTCGGCCTTTGGGATGAACACCGATCAGCTTATCGCCACGGTAGACAAGCTGAAAGACGCAGGCTTGCTGCATTGCCTCAAGCTGCAGCATTCACATCTGGGCAGCCAGGTTCAGGATGTCAACGATGTGCGCCGCGCTGTGGGCGAAGCCTGTCGCTATTACACCGAGCTCACTCGCGAAGGCGTTCCATTGACTCACCTGGATCTGGGTGGCGGCATGGGGGTCGATTACACCGGCGAAAAGAAAGCTGCCGAAAACTCGATCAACTACACGGTCGAAGAATACTGCGCCAATGTCGTCGAAACCGTGGCCTACGCCATGGACGAGGCAGAGGTGGGCCATCCGACACTGGTCACGGAAAGTGGGCGCGCGGTGGTGGCGACGTCCTCGATGCTGGTCTTCAACGTGCTCGAAAGCACGCTTTACGATGCGCCCAATGGCCCCGAGGTTGATCCGGATGACCACCACTTGGTCTCGGACCTCGCCGCGGTGCACGGATACCTCTCCCGCGACCGTCTGCAGGAATGCTGGAACGACGCCACCTTCTATCGTAACGAGCTGCGCGCCCTGTTTCGTCGCGGCTATGTCGACCTGCGTCAGATGGCGCGGGCCGAACGGATATACCTGTCGCTGATGGCCCGGCTCAAGGCATTGGCCGCGTCAGAGGATCTGGAAACGGACCTGAATGACCAGCTTGAAAAGGTTGCTGATATCTATCACTGCAACTTCTCGCTGTTCCAGTCGTTGCCAGATGTCTGGGCCATCGACCAGCTGCACCCGATCGTGCCGTTGCAATATCTGAACCAGATCCCCGACCGTCGCGCCGTGCTGTCCGATATCACCTGCGACAGCGACGGCAAGATCGACCGGTTCATTCTGGCCGACGGTGTTTCCCCCAGCCTGCCGGTGCATTCCCTGCCCGAAGAGGACGAATACTTCATGGGTGTCTTCTTCGTCGGCGCCTATCAAGAGACCTTGGGCGATCTGCACAATCTCTTTGGTGACACCAACGTCGTCACCATCGACCTGCGTCGGGACGGTGGCTTTGACCTGCTGCACGAACAAGAGGGCGACACGATCAGCCAGGTTCTGTCATATGTCGAATTCGACCCGCAGGATTGCGTCGCCGCCTTCCGCAAAATGGTGGATGAGGCGATTTCGACCGGCACCCTGAAAGCCAAGGACCGCAAAACCCTGATGAGCGCTTACCGCGACTCGATCAATGGTTACACCTATTACGAATAACCCCTGAGAGGAGATCACCCCCATGGGAACTTTGAGTGGCAAAACACTGGTTGTCGGCGCAGGTGGCGTATCCCACGCTGCCGTGCACAAGATGGCAATGAATTCAGATATCTTCACCGAAATCACGCTGGCCAGCCGCACGAAATCGAAATGCGACACTATCGCCAAGTCGGTGAAAGACCGTGTGGGCGTTGATATCGCGACCGCCGAGTTGGACGCCTACAAGGTCGAAGACACTGTAAAGCTGATCAAGGAAACTGGTGCTGAAATCCTCGTAAACCTCGCCCTGCCCTATCAGGATCTGGTGCTGATGGACGCATGCCTTGAGGCGGGCATTCATTACGTTGACACCGCGAACTATGAGCCCGAGGACGAGGCCAAGTTCGAATACCACTGGCAATGGGCCTATCAGGAACGGTTTAAGGCGGCCGGTTTGACAGCCATCCTTGGTTCGGGCTTCGATCCCGGGGTCACATCGGTCTTTGCCAAATGGTTGAAAAAGCACAAGCTGGACACCATCCGCCAGATCGACGTGCTTGATGCCAATGGCGGTTCGAACGATCAGGAATTTGCCACCAACTTCAACCCCGAAATCAACCTGCGCGAAGTACTGGCCGAAGTGCGCCACTGGGAAAACGGCGAATGGAAACATTCTCCCGCCATGACTCACAAGGTCGAGTTCGATTTCCCCGCCATCGGCCCCAAGAACATGTACCTGATGTATCACGAGGAACTGGAATCGCTCTCGACCCACTTCCCCGAGATCGAGCGTGCCCGTTTCTGGATGACATTCGGCGACGCCTATATCATGCATGCCAAGGTCTTGGAAAACGTAGGCATGACCCGCATCGACCCTGTGATGCATAACGGTAAGGAAATCATTCCGATCCAATTCCTGAAAACCCTTTTGCCTGATCCCGGTGATCTGGGCGCGGAAACCAAGGGCAAGGCCTGCATCGGCGATATCGCCACAGGTCAGGCCAAGGATGGCTCAGGCGAGAAGACCTATTACATCTACAATATCTGCGATCATCAGGAATGCTATGCGGAAGTCGGCAGCCAGGCCGTCAGCTACACCACCGGTGTCCCCGCCATGATCGGCGCGGCGCAGGTGCTGAAAGGCAACTGGACCGAGCCCGGCGTATGGAACATGGAACAGCTCGACCCGGACGACTTCATGGCCATGCTGAACGAACATGGCCTGCCATGGCAGGTCCATGAACTCGACGGCCCGGTCACCTTCTGATCCGCTTCAGCTTCATCTGGCCCTAAATATCCCGGGGGTCCGGGGGCAGCGCCCCCGGCCTCTCCACCAAACGGAGACGCCGGTTATGTCCGACATGATGACCACACAGGCCGGAGACGCCGGTGCCTTCCGCAATTTCAACCTCTCCCGTGTACCCAGCCCTTGCTTTGTGGTCGACGAAAAAGCGGTTGAACGGAACCTGAAAATCCTCGCTGATGTCGGAACCCGTTCCGGCGCGCATGTTCTCAGCGCGCTCAAGGCGTTTTCAATGTTCTCACTGGCCCCGTTGGTGCGCCGACACCTTGTGGGCACCTGCGCCTCGGGTATCTATGAGGCCCGGCTGGGCCGCGAGGAATATGGCGGAAAGGTCGCCACCTTCTGCGCCGGGTACAAAGACGCGGATTTCGACGAAATCCTGTCGTTGTCCGATCACGTCATATTCAACTCCCCTGCCCAAAAGGATCGGTTTCTCGCCAAAACCCAAGCCGCCAAAGTGCACGTTGGCCTGCGCATTAATCCGGAACATTCTGAAGGCGAGGTTCCGAAATACGATCCCTGCGCCCCGTGCTCGCGCCTTGGCACACCGGTCATCCAACTGACCGCCGACACCCTGCGCGGTGTTGACGGGCTGCACATGCATACGCTTTGTGAACAAGGGTTTGCGCCTTTGCAGCGCACCTGGGACGCTGTCGAACCGAAGCTCAAACCGTGCCTTGATCAGCTCAAGTGGCTGAACTTCGGCGGTGGCCACCACATCACCCGCGACGATTATGACCGCGACGGGCTGGTGGCCTTCCTCAAGGACATTCGCGAAACCTATGGCATTGATGTTTATCTCGAACCCGGCGAGGCTGTGGCGCTGGACGCAGGTGTTCTGATCGGTGAAATCCTCGACCTGCCGACCAACGGCATGAACCTCGCGATCACCGATATTTCGGCCACATGCCACATGCCCGACGTGATCGAGGCCCCCTATCGCCCTGCCCTGATGGATGAGGCCGAAACAGGCCATACCTATCGCCTTGGCGGCCCGTCCTGTCTGGCGGGTGACGTTATTGGCGACTACACCTGGGACAAGCCGCTGGAGATCGGACAGCGTTTTGCCTTCCTCGATCAGGCACATTACTCGATGGTCAAGACAAACACCTTCAATGGCGTCCCCTTGCCCACAATCGCCCTGTGGAACAGCGAAACGGACGAGCTGAAGATCATCCGGCAGTTCGGATATGACGACTTCAAGGACAGACTCTCATGAGCATTTTTCTCGACAGCGAATTGACCACATCCGAACGCACCGAAGATGCCCGCTTTCGCGTGATCCCGGTGCCTTTGGAGCGCACGGTCTCTTACGGTTCCGGCACGGCCAACGGCCCCGAAGCGATTATCGAGGCCAGCAATGAACTGGAACGCATCACCGGTCACGCGGAGCCCTGTGTCGAAGGGATTTTCACCGAAGAACCGCTGAATTGTGACGGCCCGTTGCCCGAGGTGATGGAACGCCTTGCGCACCGCACCGAGGCTGCAATTCGGGCCGGAAAGGTGCCGGTCACTTTGGGCGGCGAGCATTCCCTCAGCTATGGCGCAGTAATAGGTGTAGCCCGTGCGCTAAACCAACCCATCGGCATCGTCCAGATCGACGCCCATGCCGACCTGCGCAACGCTTATCAGGGCGAAAAACACTCCCACGCCTCAGTGATGCACCTGCTTGCCGAAGAAGGTGTGCGGCTGGCCCAGTTCGGTGTACGCGCTTTTTCAACTGAAGAGGCCCAAAGCCGACTGAAAAACCACGTTTTTCACGTAGATGCCGAGGAACTGGTGACAGGTAACATCCATTCGGTTGACCTGCCTGCAGACTTCCCCGAGCTGGTCTATGTCAGCTTCGACGTTGATGGGTTGGATCCATCGCTGATGCCCGCCACCGGAACACCGGTGCCCGGTGGGTTGGGCTATTATCAGGCACTGCGACTGGTCGAACACGCGCTCAAGGGACGCAGATGCGTGGGCTTCGACGTGGTTGAGCTGGCCCCGGACGGCAATGCCGCCTGGGACTTCACCACAGCTCAGATTGTCTATCGCCTGATGGCCGCCTGTTAATCTTCGGCAGTTTCGTTCAGCTCCATATGGCCTTCGCCCTTGCTCAGGATGCGGCGCAGCATGGGTTCAAAAAACTCCAGCGGTTTCGTCGGATAGTCTGGGTCAAACGCCTTCTGATCATATTCATGGCAGAAATAGCGACAGTCTTCCCAATGGGGGCTGTCGCGATACTTGTCGCGCGCGTTGCGGTCGCCGCCAAGGTGGTGGTTGTAGTAGTAACCCTGAAACACGCAATGGTGTTTGAGTATCCAATAGGTTTTCTCGCTGACATACGGCTTCATCATCGCCGCTGACAGCTCTCCATGGTTGTAGGGTGACAGAATATCGCCGGTATCGTGGATCAGAGCGGCGACCACCAACTCCTCATCCGCGCCATCCTCATAAGCCCGGGTCGCGGCCTGAAGGCTGTGCTGATACCGGTTGACCGGATAGGGTGTCCATTCCTCGTCCAACGACCGAATAGCGTCGAGGATGCGATCCGGCAGAGCCGCATTATACGCCTCTTCATAATCCATAACGGCGTCCCAGTCGGCCTTGGTGGCATTCTCAAAACTGGTCCAGGTCGGTTTGTGGCTTTTGTCCAGCATGGCTGATCCCTTGGCGTGTTCCCTGAAGTCGACAATATTACGAGTCGCAACTTCAAAAAAATGAATTGATTTTATCACAATGATCAAAAAATACTCTCGGTATGCGAACCAAAGCTTTGGAAACCTTTCTATGTGTGGCTGAAACGGGTGGTTTTCATGCCGCTGCCCGTAAGCTGAATGTGACTCAAACGGCCGTCAGCGCGCGCATTCATCTGATCGAAGAAGAAACCGGCAGACCACTGTTTACCCGCGGCGCCGGTGGTACAGCGCTGACCGAATTTGGCAGACAATTCAAACCGTATGCAGAACAAATATTGTCCCTTTGGGCCTTCGCGTCGCGCGACTTACCGTTGCAGACGCAAAACCGCCCGGCACTTCGGTTGGGTGGTCAGCTCAGCATCTGGGACCCTTTGCTTGTGGATCTGGCTGTTCGGTTCGAACAGCGCTTTGACAAACTGCTGCTGACACTGAATTACGATCACGATCTGAACATGGTTGAAGCTGTGGCGACCCATGTGCTGGACGTGGCGATCACGCATGAAACGCCATCAGACCGACGCGTCACCTATCACGAACTGGAACCGGAGCTTCTAACCCTCGTCAGAACCCCGCAAGCAGCAACGGCAGAAAACGATTTGGTCTTCGTCAATCTTGAACTTGGAGAGATCTACCAGGATCACGTTAGATCGGCTGTGCGACGCGCCTCAGGGCAGACCTTGTTTCTTGGCAATTGCATGATGGCGCTACGATATGTCCTGCAAAGAGGCGGATGCGGCTACTTCCCCGACTACGTCATTTCGCAACATCTGGCTTCGGGTGCGCTCGAACGGGTCGAAGACAGTGTAAGCCTGCCGTTGCCGATGTATTTGGTCGCCCGTGGCGATCGCGAAGAATTCGACGACATTCGTTGTTGTCTGGAAGAACTTCGAACCTGAAATCAAGCGGGTGTTGGGATGACCTCGGACCCGCGCGCACGTTTCCGCATAAGCGGACGACCTGCGACAAGCAGAAAACAGCACGAGATCAACATACCCATAACGGCAGGAAGGTAAAGCAGTGCCCAAAGCTTCGGGTCATCGATCACAACCGGGGACACAAACCCGCGTACGCCTTCAAGCAGCACAAGAATGGTAAAGGCACCCAAAATCTGAGGCCACAATCCAAACCGTGAAAAGCTGCCCAGCATCAGGGTTGAATACCCCGCCAGCGACACGGCGATGCAAATGGCTATCCAGGAAAATCGCTGATGCAGTTCTTCGATCAACTTACCCTGGCTGAACCCCTCGGTTTCTGAAATCGTATCCCGGTTGAGGATCAGATCAGAGGTCGGAATGGCTTCGAGGCTGCGGTTCGTCAACGGGCTTGCGTTCGTCAGTTGCGAAATGTCGTATGATGCGTCCTGAAACAGGGTCGAGGAGAGAACCCTGCCCGCCTTGTTCAGGCGCAGCGCCACCCCGTCGACCATCACCAGATGAATTCCCGCGTCGTTATTGACCAGATAGGCCGTCACACTGGAATAGCTGACTGCGTTTTCCGGGTCGCGCCGATCGGATACGAACACCTCGTGCAACGTACCGTCCAAATCGATGCCACCGATGTAAACCGTAACATCTTCGGCGGGGTGCAGAAATTCGCCTTCATTCAACAACTGCGCTGTCACATCTCCTGCTACTTCGGCTTGCCGGTATTCCAATTGTTGGACCGATGCAGGGCGCAGGAACACACTGATGGCAGCCATCATCAGACCGGTGATCACACCGAACAAAACAACGGCCCGCGCTAGTCGCCACGGGCTTGACCCGGTTGCCAGCATCACTGTCATCTCGCTTTCGCGACTCAATCTGTTGGTCGCATAGACGGCAGCCGCAAATACCGCCATCGGCATAACCGTACGAACAAGCGTTGGCAGGGTAAGCGCGGTGAATTCAAGAAACACCATAGCGGACTGGCCACCGCTGATGACTTTGTTAAACAGGCTGACAGAACGGGTGATCCAGAAGACACCCACCAGGACGAGGGTGAAGAAGCCGAATAAAACCAGCAATTGCCGCAGAAAATATCCATCAAAACGCGACATATATCCTCATCCGGCTGATTGCGTCGTGGCCGGACAATAAGTCAATCGCCCACCCAAGGAAACCTCGATTACCGCCTCAGAACCGGCATCGACGGCAACCTAGTTATTCGGACATAGGAAGGGCGCGCTCAACCACAAGCGCGCCCCGGCCACAGGAGGGAAAAACAAAACAGCGTCATGTACCGAACGTGAGCGCCAACTCGTAACAGTTGCAAGTAAAGCGGGATTCTAGTGATTGGTCTGTGATTTAGTTCACCTTTGAACCGGTCACATGAACACTCTTATGGACAAGAACCCCAGCAAAAAGTTAACGACACGTTAACGCCTTGTTTCCAGCCCATTCACTGTACTACCCACATAGTGATACCTGTCGGTTTTGGGAATGTCCGTGACAGGACGATTGCAAATAACAGTATCAGTTGGCACAAGGGGTCCGATGGCAATGCATAAACCTTCGACATCAGAAGCCGCTGCACTGAATGCGCAATTACTGAAAAAGACCGACTCGGATTACGATGTCGCTATGTGGGCCGCGTGTGCATTGATGGCGCTCCACTCAGACAAACCAGCGGTGTTTCAAGAATATCAGAATATGTGGGCTGAAAAACTGGATGCGGTACGCCCGCACGAAAAAACAGGTGCCAACAAAAGATAACAACAGGTCACGATGGCCTCGCGCCATTGTAGCAGTGTTGTCGAAGCCAATGCTGCGACTAGTATTGATCCAAGCGCGAAATAGCTGAAGACAGGTATAGCGAACTCAAAGGCTGAAACCCGTTCATCCTTGGAAATCACAACTTAGTATTCGGACAATTTCAATGGCAGGGGCAGCAGGGTTCGAACCCGCGACCTACGGTTTTGGAGACCGTCGCTCTACCAACTGAGCTATACCCCTGTAGTGAGCCCCAGATATGCCAGCCGCGCGGCGGACTCAAGAGGCTTTTTCAGATTCCGATCCACGAAATGTCCGGACAAACAAGTTGCGCAAAATGCGTGGTGCGCTAAGACAAGGACCGGTTAGCAGAAGGAACCCGGCGTGAACCTCCGTAAGAAGATTGCAGACAGCGAAGCTGTGCTAAACTGGGTGGCGCGTCGGATTGCAAATTATATTCGGCTGGTACACCGCAACACACGTTGGCAGCGCATCGGCTATGAAGAACTGGACCAGTTGGCTGAACAGGGTGAGCCGGTCATCGTTGTTCTCTGGCATCAACGGCTGGCGCAGTCGCCTTATTTTTTCCCGCTGGACAAGGGGCGCATCTGTTCGATTACATCTTCTGCGCGGGCTGGCAGCATGGTGGGTCGCGTGCAAAAGTTGTTTGGAATGGACACCATTGCCATGGCCAGCAAGGCACGCCATGTCGCCCTGTCGCGACAGGTATTAGGCAAAATGAAACAGGGGATATCCATTGGCATAGCGGCGGACGGCCCCCGTGGGCCAGAGCGGGTTTTGTCGACGGTTCCGCTGGTTTGGGCGCGAACATCGGGTAAACGTGTTTTTGGTATTACCTTTTCGGCGAAACATGGGCGAGAAGCAGGAACATGGGATCATCTTTTGATGCCCCGCCCATGGGGTAACGAGGGGGTTTTTCTGTGCCGAGAATGGACAGAAACAGTTCCGCGGAAAGCCAGCGAAGACGAAATAGAAACGCTGCGTTTGAGTCTCGAACAACACATGAACGATATCACGGCCGAAGCAGACCGAATGGTCGGGCGCGAGCCTTGGTCGCCTGACGCTTAACCGCCCCTCAGCCTTTGCATCAAATAGACTTCACTGCCTTCGGGAATCGGTTCGGTCAGCCCGGTCGCGATCACGCGCCCGTCGACAGCGATAGATACGCCAGCGTCGATGGGTGCTTGAAGCTGCGGATACGCACGCACGAGCGCACGCAGCAACTCTCCGGTGGTTTTGGCCTCGACCTCAACCACCTGCTGGCCCCCGGTCAGTGACCGGAGGCCGGACCAGAGGTGAACCTCAACCATTGCCCTTGAGAGCGGCCAGAATGCGTGGCGGCGACATCGGCAGCCGCTTCATTCGCACGCCAGCCGCGTTGGACACAGCGTTGGCGATGGCGGCCAGTGGCGGCACGATACCCGTTTCGCCCACACCGCGAACTCCAAACGGGTGGCCCGGATTCGGAACCTCGACGATCACGGTGTCGATCATCGGCAGGTCGCTGGCCACCGGGATGCGGTAGTCGAGAAAGATCGAGTTCTGCAATCGACCGTCTTCGCCGTAGATATATTCCTCGTTCAGAGCCCAGCCGATACCTTGCGCGGCACCGCCCTGATACTGGCCTTCGACATAGGTCGGGTGGATCGCTTTGCCCGCGTCCTGAATGACCGTGTAGCGGGTCACACTGGTCTTACCGGTTTCCGGGTCAACCTCGGCATCGACGATGTGGGTGCCAAAGGACACGCCAGCACCTTCGGGGGTTGCCTCGAAATGGCCCGAGATCGGACCACCGGTTCGGCCCATATCAGCGGTGATATCGGCCAGCGGCATCGGATCGAAATCGCCTGCATTCGGGCCCGAGGGCACCGCACAGCCGTTTTCCCATTTCACCGCATCAACCGGGATGCCCCATTTGGCCGCAGCCCGTTCGCACAGTTTCTCGACCGCGTGCCTCGCAGCCTTGATAGTTGCCAGCCCTGACGCATAGGTCACGCGAGAGCCATGGCTTACGTCATTGTAGCCCAGTGTGGCCGTATCGGCGATGGTCACCCGGATATTCTCATACGGGATGCCCAGAACCTCGGCCGCCATCAGGGCCATCGATGCGCGCGAACCACCGATATCAGGCGTTCCGACCATCACCTGAGCCGAGCCATCCTCGGACAAGGCAAGCGACACGCTGGTCTCGCCACCATGGTTGAACCAGAAGCCACAGGAAATACCGCGCCCCTGCCCCGGCTTCAGCGGAGCCGAATAATGAGGATGCGCCTTGGCTGCTTCTAGCGTTTCGACAAGACCGATGCGCTCGTAGGTCGGTCCATAGCTGGCCTTCGTGCCCTCATGCGCGGCGTTTTTCAGGCGTACCTCAACGGGGTCGAGACCCAGCTTGTTGCACAACTCGTCAATCACCGACTCGACCGCAAAGGCACCCATCGGTGCACCCGGCGCGCGGTACGCTGCCTGCTTTGGGCGGTTGGCCATAACGTCATAGCCGATCTGCTTGACGTTGGTCAGGTTGTACGGCGCAAAGGCACACATGGCAGTCATGTCGCCCGGCGCGCCGGGAAAGGCTCCGCCCTGAAGGCGGAAGATGCCCTGAGCCGCCGAGATCGTGCCGTCTTTCTTCATGCCGATTTTGACGTCCATCGAGGCAGACGAAGTCGGACCAGTAGCCCGGAACACCTCGGACCGGGTCATCACAAGCTTGACCGGGCGATTGGCCTTACGGCTGAGCGCTAATGCGACGGGTTCGATGAAAACGGTTGTCTTACCGCCAAACCCTCCGCCGATCTCAGACGCAGTGACACGCAACTGCGAGGTTTCGATCCCCAGAAGCGCGGCACAGGTTTTCTGCGCAATCCAATGCCCCTGCGTCGTGCACCACAACTCACCCATACCGTCATTACCCAATATGGCCAAACAAGCGTGCGGTTCGATATAACCCTGATGCGTCGCTTCGGTGACGAAACTGTCTTCGATGACCAGATCAGCTTCGGCAAATCCGGCCTCGACATCGCCGTGACCGCTTTCATGGTAGCGGACAACGTTCGGGTGCATTCCTTCCGGCACGGAATAATCCGCAGCTCCTTCGCGGATGACAGGCGCATCCGGTGCCATCGCCTTATCCACATCGGTGACGTGGGGCAGCACTTCGTACTCGACCTCGATCAGCTTGAGCGCGTCACGAGCCGCCAATGCCGAAGTCGCAGCAACCGCTGCAACCGCGTGCCCGTCATATAGCGCTTTCTCACCGGCCATAACGTTTTCCAGAACGTTATAGAATTCGCCTTCCAGACCGGGTTTGAACGGCACGTCAGCAAAGTCGGCACGCGTTACAACAGCTTTGACATCCTTATGTGCCTCGGCTTTCGACGCGTCGATCTTCACAATCCGCGCATGCGCATGAGGTGAGCGCAGAATCGCGCCATGCAGCATTCCCGGGGCGTAGGCATCCGCACCAAATTTGGCGCGACCTGTCACCTTGTCCAGACCGTCCGGGCGGTTGGGGCGGGTGCCGACAAAAGTGAAATCTGATTTACGATCGTCCAGAGCCATTACGACGCCTCCCGCATCTCAGCCGCCGTATCCATCACGGCGCGAATGATCTTGTCATATCCAGTACAACGGCAGAGGTTGCCTGCCAGCCAATACCGCGTTTCTTCCTCGGTCGGGTTCGGGTTTTTCTCCAGCAGAGACTTGGCCGCCACCAGAATGCCCGGCGTGCAGATGCCGCATTGCAGGGCGGCGTATTCGATCATCTTCTTTTGCAGCGGATGTAGAATATCACCGTCGGCAATGCCTTCGACGGTTTCGATCTGCTTACCCTCGGCCTCCACACCCAGCATCAGGCATGAACAGACCAGGCGGCCATCAACGGTGACCGAGCATGCGCCGCAATCGCCGGTGCCACACCCCTCTTTCGCGCCTGTCAGGTTCAGCTTGTCACGCAGACAATCCAGCAGGGTTTCACGCGGATCACACAGGTATTCGACCGCATCGCCATTCACGGTGGTGGTTACGTGGAACTTTTTCATGCGTCTTCTCCCTTCGCGCGGGCATAGGCAATTTTTGCAGCGCGCTTTGCCAGAACGCCTGCGACCTCGGTACGGAACGCGATCGTGCCGCGCTTGTCGTCAATCGGGTTACAAGCGGCAGAGGCGGCGGCGGCCAGCGCTTCCAGGGCCGCATCATCCAGCGCGCTCCCGATAATGGCCTTGGCACAGTCTTCGACCAGCAGAACGGTCGGGGCCACGGCGCCCAGTGATACACGGGCCTCAGTGATGGTGTCGCCGTCAAGACGCAGGTTCACACCAACGCCAACCACAGCGATGTCCATTTCGGTGCGGGGGATGAACCGCAGATAGGCATCGCCGCCGTTTTCGCCACGTGCCGGGATATTGACCGCCGAGATCAGCTCGCCTTTGGCCAGCGAGGTTTTACCGGGGCCGGTCGGAATATCCTCGACCGCGACTTCGCGAGTGCCGTCCGGGCCGGTCACGGTAACAGTCACACCAGCTGCGACCATGGCGGGCACGGAATCAGCCGCAGGTGAGCCGTTACACAGGTTACCGGTCGGTGTTGCGCGCCCCTGCACCTGGGTTGATCCGATCAGGTCCATCGCCTCGACCACACCGGGCCAGTCACGACCCAACTCGGGATGCTCGCTCATTTCGGCACCGGTTGCGGCAATTCCCAACGTCCAGCTTCCATCAGCATTGCGGGTAATGTCGTGTACACCGTTGATTTTCTTGATGTCGATCAGCGTATCAGGCGTCACCAACTCCGAGCGCAGCTGCACCAAAACGTCGGTGCCGCCCGCCAGAAAGCGCGTGATGCCCGTCGCATTTGCGGCCAGAGCCGAAGCCTCGGCAAAGCTGGCGGGGCTGTGATAATCCATAATGCTACCTCGCACCTGTTGGTCAGGGATATCTGGGTTCGGGGCGACGTTAATTCACCACCCACCTGACGTCCATGGGCCGAGCGACCAAATTTAACCGTCCAAAGGTCGCTTTCTGACCATGCTTACAGATCGAGCTCGATCACACCATCCGGCTCCGCAGCGCGGCTTTGGCACAGAATCATCGCCCCTTGGCGCTGCTTTTTGGACAGCACGAAATCCCGATGCTCGACCTCGCCCGAAAGGACACCGCATTTGCACACACCACAGATACCATCGGCGCATTTCACATCCACGCGAAAACCCGCCTCGTTCAGAACCTGAGCGGCATCCTTGTCTGCGGGCACAGGCAACGTTTTACCTGAACGCGCGAGTTTCAGGATAAATGGGTGGTTTTCGTAGTCCGGGGTTTCCGGGACCGAGAAATACTCAAGATGTCGGGCCTCTTCGGGGAAACCCTGATGTTCCGCGGCCTGCATGACCCCTTCCATGTACCGATCAGGCCCGCATGTATAGACGTGCCATCCCTGCTGATACCCCGACAGGATCGCATCCAGATCAGCGCGCGAGCCTTCATCCGAGAAATGGTAGTGGACGCGGTTCGCCCAGGGCATCCCCGCCAGATCATCCAGATACCCCGCCCCACCCCGCGTGCTGGCCGAGTAGTGCAACTCGAAATCCATGCCCAATGAATGCAGGCGATGAGCAAATGCGATCATCGGGGTTATACCGATACCACCCCCCATCAAAAAGGTTTTGGACGCCCCTTCGTTCAGTTCGAAATGGTTGATCGGTTTCGAGATGAAAACCTTGCGCCCTTCGTTGAAAATTCGGTGCAGCAAGGCCGAGCCACCCCGCCCTTCATCCTCGCGCAGAACACCGATCTGATAAGACCCCCGTTCCGACGGGTCGCCAGACATGGAGTATTGGCGCAGGAACTCTGGCGCGACAAGCACATCCAGATGCGCACCTGCGGACCATTCAGGAAGCGGCGCACCGTCAAGGGAGGAAAACTCATACTTGGTGACATCCGAGGTCATCTTGTCGACCTTGGTCACAGCGACCCGCATCACCGGCGCGTCACCTGCGACCTGATAACGATGAATGATCGACATATCCCCCGCAGCTTTACGCGCCTTGTACTCTTCGGCTGTCACCAAGGCCTCATAGGCGGCAATTCCTGCCTCGCGATCCATTGCAAACGGATAGGGCCAGGGGTGCGGGGCCAGATAGGCCGGGTAGACCGCCAATGTCTGATCTTCGTATCTAAGGTACAGATCCTTTTGCAGATCGCGCCGGTTCAAAGGGTGTGTTGTTGGCCGATACGCCCCGTCGGGCTGCAACTCGATATCCCACCACCATTTCTTGGTGTCGTTCAAACCGCCATTGCCAACCGCATCATCCAGCTTGGCCAATGCAGGCGCCGCCGAGGGGATGTTCATCGCGGCCCAACGGAACGGGCGCTCCTTGAAGATACCCTCTAGGTTCCAGGGGCAGGTCTTCATGCACCGCCCGCACATTGCGCCTCCCGGAGTGGTCACGCGGTAGGTCGCGCATTTCTGGCTGTCGGATTTCCAGATTTCATAGCCGTTGAACATCAGCTTTGGCCCAGCCGTGATCGCGCCCGATGGGCATTCGCGCGCGCATTTGTTGCAAGACTCACAAAAGCTTTGCAGACCGAAATCAATGGGCCTGTCATGCGCGATCGGCATATCGGTGGTCACCACGCCTGATTTCAGGCGGGGCCCCAGATAGGGGTTCAGGATCACTTCGCCGATCCGGCTGACTTCGCCCAGACCGGACAGTAACAAAAGCGGAGGTTGCAGAACTTCGCCATCCATCACCGTGTGCGCCTTGGCTTTGTAGCCCAGATTGCGGATCTGCTGAGCAATCACGCCACCCAGCAAGGAGAATCTCAGATAGGCGCGCATCGATTGAGCGACGCTGATCCAGTCGTCGCCGCTGGCACCCTCCATAGTCTCATATCCCTGATCGATGATCATGCTGACGGCCTGATCATGGGGCGGTACGATTTCTTCGCCGGTCGCGTCATGGGAATACCAGGCCCATTCCGGGCAGCGGCTGAGACCCACCGCATCGACCCCCAGAAAATAAGTCGCAGCCTTGATGTTTGCTGCGTTGCGTTGCGCGTCAGATTGCTTGGACGCGTCAGCGCTTTCACCGTCCTGCAACAGCACAAACGCACCCAAAGCGCGGCGTTGGGCAAAACTCGGTGCTGCCTTGCGTACGTAGTACCCACCTTTGGCCGCGTCCTGTAGCGACTTGCCCATATCTCCAAACTGCGCCCGGGCAAACATATCCGCACGCTTGGGCACGCGAGCGACATTCTCTTCGTCAATAAAGGTCGTAGGTGTCTCGACCCGTTTGAGTTTCTCAAACGGATGTGCCCCGTCCACATAGCGCCGCTTGGCATAGGGGTCACGGTTGAGGGCGTTCTTGGCAAAGCCCGTTCCCAACCACCATGCCGGCCCCTGCGTCCGGAACCAGGGCTGATCGGCCATAGGCTTGAGCGGTTTGTCATGGGCGATCGGCATCTCAGTCGTCACAGCGGCCAAACCAAAGCGCTTGCCCAGCCAGGGCACGACGACCTCGCCATTCTCGACCGAAGCCAGCCCAGCGGCAACCGCCAGCTTGCCCAAATCAACGTCGGTCGACATCATGCTGTGCGCCCGCGCGTCAAAGCCCAAAAGGCGGATGTAATTGGCGATGACCACCGCGTTCTCGGTCGCCAGCAGACAGGCACGATGATCCTGGGCGTCGACAATCCAATCAGCTCCGGGTTCGGACAGGTCGGGGTCGCGGTTGTGTTCGTAAAGAAAGACAATGCTGTGCCGATGGCTGTCGATTGGCTTGGGCGCGGCCTCCATACTGTCTTTCAGATCAGCCATGATGACGTCGATCCCGGATGCCAGCGTTTTGGTCTGACGGGTGCGCAAAGCGTGGGCAAGCCGGTCAATATCGGGATTGCGGCGGGCCTCGGGCAACAGCGCATCAGATGGCAGCGGTCCGCACCCCATCATCGACGCATCGTTGAAATAGCCGAATGCTTTAATGTGGTTGGCCCGTTCCTGCGGGTTCGATGGAATCTCCGAGGCAACCGGGTTCACCATTCCGTCGCGGATGGCGTCCATCATCGCCTGAAACTCACCCATCGCATTGACGATGCTGTCACGGTGTTCCGGTCGGCGGAAACTCAGCTCGGCCAAAGGGGGCACAAGCGACAGATCCGGCATGTCATTTTGCCGGGCCAAACGCTCCAGCGGGTAACCGCCCATATGAACGGGCCGGTTTTTGTCCGAGAATAGACGGATCCCCATCGAATATCTCCTGTTGATGCCCGTCCCGTACCCCGCCATGGACAGCAATACCATTCATGATTAATCATAAATAGTATGAGCAAAATTGATTTCACTGACCTTGATGGCAAGGTTCTACGCATTTTTTTGACGATACTCGAGGAAAGCTCGGTCTCGAAAGCCGCAGATCGGCTGGGGGTTACGCAATCTGCGATCAGTCATACACTGGCCAAACTACGGCAGGTTCTGGGCGACCCGCTCTTTGTTCGTTCAGGTCAGGGTCTGACGCCTACCGAACGCGCCCTGTCCCTGAAAGAGCCTGCGCAAAAGGTGCTGGACGGGATGCGCGCGCTGACCGACGGCCGACCGTTCGATCCGTTGTCGGAACAGATCAACATCCGCATTGCCACTAATGACATGCCACGAGAGCTGATCTTTCCACAGCTGCTGCGTCACACCCGCGCCGAAGGCGCGCGCCTGCGGTTGGAATTCATCCCATCGGGTGTGCCCGATCCCGAGTTGTTGCGCAGCGACCGGTGCCAGTTGATGCTGACCCCGCTGCCGCCCGACGGACCAGATATTTTCCAGAAAAGACTGATCGAAAGCCCGCTGATGGTGTTCTACGACTCGACGCAACGCCGACCACCGGGCAGCTGGCAGGACTATTGCCACAGCGACCATGTCGAGGTGCGATTTGCCGATGGCCGAAACGCCCGTGCCGTGATGCGCGGCGTTGATCAAAGCCAGATCAATCCTGCGGTTGTAACCCTGCCGCATTTCAACGCGATCCCGGCCTTTGTGCAGGGCAGCGACCTGATCTCGACAGATACGGCACTGATGAAACAGGGCCCACTTGCCGCGCTGGATTGCGCACCGTTACCTTTCGCCTGCCCGCCTGTGTCCATCTATATGGTCTGGCATCAAAGATCGACCAATGACCCCGCCCATCGCTGGTTACGCGGCCGGATAGAAGCCATCGCAGCGTCCCTTCAGACCTGAGACAGCCGTCAGCTGCGCATGACCCGGGCCAGGTTCGGCTGCGGACACGGTCACGAGTACTCAACAAAACTGATTGGTCAAACCGCAAATCATTCGCCATCCTGAAACCAAATCAAAACGGAGATCTCAGATGGAGAAAGTAGCACTCATCACAGCAGGCGGCAGCGGCATGGGCGCGGATTCCGCGAGGCGGCTGGCCGCAGACGGTTTCAAGGTCGGGATTCTGTCATCCTCGGGCAAGGGCGAAGCGCTGGCGCATGAGTTGGGAGGCGTCGGTGTAACCGGCTCGAACCAGTCCACGGTGGATCTGCAAAAGCTTGTTGATGCGGCCATGGCCCATTGGGGGCGCATTGACGTCTTGGTCAATTCCGCCGGCCACGGCCCCCGTGCTCCGATCCTTGAGTTGACAGACGAGGATTGGCACACCGGTATGGACGTCTACTTTATGAATGCGGTCCGCACCACGCGGCTTGTGACACCGATCATGCAGGCGCAGGGCGGTGGATCTATCATCAATATCTCGACCTTCGCTGCATTCGAACCTGACCCGGTTTTCCCGACCTCAGGTGTGTTTCGCGCCGGGCTGGCCGCGTTCACCAAACTGTTCTCGGACAAATACGCTGCCGAAAACATCCGCATGAACAACATCCTGCCCGGTTTCATTGACAGCCTGCCCGAAAAAGAAGAATTCCGCGCTCGCATTCCCATGGGGCGCTATGGGCGCAGTTATGACGAGGTCGCCTCGGTCGTGGCCCTGCTGGCATCCGAAGGCGGTGGCTACATCACCGGGCAGAATATCCGGGTTGATGGTGGCATTACCCGCTCGGTCTGAATTCAGATCCGCGCCTTTATCAGATGCGTCAGCGCCGCGCCGGATTCAAAAAAGGCGCGGCGCACGCGCGTCCAGCTTTCGCGATGCTCATGCACCGCAGGAACGGGCAAAAGCGAAAAAAGCTCACCTGCAAGAAGACTTTCGGCCATCATTCGCCCGAACACCGTGCCAGGGCCGATACCACGGCCGGAATATCCGTGCGCGGCCAGAGCGTTGGGGCCAATCTGCGTGATTTTCGGGATATGGTCCGAGGTCATGGCAATCCGCCCGTGCCAACCCTGTTCAAACGGCTGATCGGCAAGCTGAGGATAAAGCTCAGCCAGTTTGCGTCGGACCCATCCGGTATGCGCGCTGCGTCCTGCATTCCCCAGATCACCCATGCCGCCAATGATCATCCGCCCCGCCTGATCCAGCCGGAAGGACGTCATGATCAGCCCGGTATCCCAGCATCCTTCTGCCTGCGGCAGAATGCTGGCGCGCAGATTATGCGACAGCGGGGCCGTAGCGTATTGAAAGTAATAAACGGGAACATAGGCAGGCGCAGTATCTGGCAAGCCAAGGTGATAGGCGTTGGTTGCCTGAATGACGGACTTGGCCCTTACAGTCCCGCTCGGTGTGGTCAACACCCATTGCCCACCTTCGTGCCGAAGGGTCTGCACCGCGCTTTGTTCATGGATCTGCACCCCGGCCTGAGACGCGGCACGCGCCAATCCCATGACATAAGCCAAGGGTTGTATTGTTCCTGCGCGAGGGTCGAACAACGCCCCATGAAAAGCATCGCTGCCGGTCCGGTCACGGGCCTGATCCGCCGACAGCAGCGCTACCGGCGCGCCAGACCCGCTTAGCTGCGCATGTCGCGTTTGCAGGTCCTTCAGGCCCGAGGCGGAATGCGCGCAATGCAGGGTTCCGTTGCGAATGGGCTCACATGTGATGCCGTGTTCTTCGATCAGGGAAAAAACGTCTGACGGTGCTTTGCCCAGCAGATCGATCAGGCGATCACCAGCCTCTGCACCGATATGCGCGCGGATCTCATCCGGTGGCAGCCACAGCCCGGCATTGACCAGACCGACATTGCGCCCTGACCCGCCAAACCCGATCTTCTGCGCTTCAAGCAAACAGACCGAAGCGCCGGTACGGGCTGCCGTCAAGGCAGCTGAACACCCGGTATATCCGCCACCTATAATGGCCAGATCGACAGTTTTGTCACTGCTCAGCGGCAGAGCAGTGACTGCTTCGGTACATGTAGTCCGCCACAAGGCTTGTTCGGGATCGTTCACGTCAGACCTCTGAGTCTTTTCGGCGGATCATCATACCGCTGCACGTCCTTTGCAAGTGGGCAACTGTGGTCGGGTCAACAACGAAAAAACCCCGCAAGCACGGGCCTGCGAGGTCCAACAGAAGCGAGCATTCCGTCAGGAATGATGACATCAGGCAAGAGGCCGCCCGGATACCTTCAAACGTCAAGCGACCGTGCGATCACCTCTTTCATGACCTCGTTGGTGCCGCCGTAAATCATCTGCACGCGGGCGTCTGCGTAGAGACGGGCAATTGGGTACTCCATCATAAAACCGTATCCGCCGAACAGTTGCAGGCACTCGTGCATGATTTCGTTCTGCACCTCCGAGCCCCAGTATTTGGCCATCGAGGCGGTGGCCGCATCCAGTTCGCCTGCCTCCAGCTTGCCGATACAGTCATTGACGAAACTGCGCAGAACCTCGGCCTTGGTCTTGCATTCTGCAAGTTTGAAACGCGTGTTCTGGAAATCCATCACCCGCTGACCGAACGCTTTGCGCTCCTGCACGTACTTTACCGTTTCGGCAATGGCAAAATCGATCGAACCCAGCGCCATGATCGCGATATTCAGCCGTTCCCATGGCAGTTGCTTCATCAGCTGATAAAACCCCTGACCTTCCTCAGCCCCCAGCAGGTTCGTCATCGGTACTTTGACATCTTCGAAAAACAGCTCGGCCGTGTCGTTGCCCTTCATCCCCAGTTTTTTGAGGTTGCGCCCCCTGCGAAACCCCTCGGCCCCTTCGGTTTCGACCACGATCAATGACACACCCCGCGCGCCCTCGGACTTGTCAGTCTTGGCGGCCACGATGATCAGATCCGCCGCCTGGCCATTCGTGATGAAGATTTTCGAGCCATTCAGCCGGTAGGAGTTTCCGTCTTTCTCGGCCGTTGTACGCACAGCCTGAACATCCGAGCCGGTGCTGGGTTCTGTCATGGCAAGTGCGCCGACCATCTCGCCCGAAGCCATTTTGGGCAGCCATTTCTGTTTCTGATCTTCGCTGCCATAGGCGGTAAGATAATGGGTCACGATCGACTGAATACCATAGCCCCAGCCGGCGTCGCCCCGTGCGCCCTGTTCGTACGCGGTGATGGCGTCAAAGCCCATACCACCGCCGACGCCGCCATATTCTTCGGGGATTGCACCAGCCATCAGGCCGGTTTCACCCGCTTTGCGCCAGAAGTCGCGATCAACGGCCCCGTTTTCAACCCAGGTTTCGATATTCGGCGACAGTTCGTCATCCATGAACCGGCCAGCCATATCCGCGAACATGCGGTGTTCGTCGGTGACCCATGCCGCGGTCGAAGTGAAAAGTGACATCAAAGGCTCTCCAAACAGTCTTTCGCAAAAGCCTAACGGTCGGCCCGATTCCCGCCAATCCACGTGACGTGGCGTTCCGACTTCGAACAACGCAACGTTTCTTTGCTAAGTAACTAAAAGAACCTGCTTGTTTTTAAGGAAATTAACTCAGCGCCAATGCCAGCAATTGCTGTGCTGCATCCCTGGCGTCTTCCGCAGGATCACAATTCTTGAGCAAAACCGCGGACACGATTGCCCCTTCCTGCAACAACACGATCTGGCTGGCGAGTTTCTGAGGATCACGCGCACTAGCCTGTTCAGCGACGGACGTGAAATGCTCCAGCAACAGCTGCTTATGTTCGGCAGCCTGCACATGGATCGGATGATCTGTATCCTGATATTCAGCCCCGGCCTTGATGAACATGCAGCCCCGGAACCCATCCTCCTCGAACCATTCCTTCAAGGCATCAAAACTAGCGATGAGTTGCTCGGCCGGTGTTTCTGCCATCTCTTCGATGCGCCGATAGAACCACTCGCGAAAATTCTCATCCCGCAGGCGCAGAGCGGCTACGATCAGGTCTTCCTTGGTGCGGAAATGTTTGTACATTGACGTTTTCGACACGCCCGTTTCCGCCACCAGCTTATCCATGCCGGTCGCGTGAAACCCGTCGCGGTAAAAAACCTTCAGGGCTTTGCTGACAAGTTCATCCCGTTTGTTTGGACGCATGATTCGGCTCCATGGTGTACCGTTCTGTACATATTACCCCGAAACATGAAGTACAACCGACCTAACACAAATCATTGTTTTCATTAGAATTCATGGCTCGCCTTGAAACGCGTGGAAAATTTTCTGCTTTTCCCCTTGCAAAAGTTAACAGATCGGTACACCTTATTAGAAAGTTAACCGATCAGTACACCAGAGGATTTGACCGATGAAACGTCGCGCCAGCATATTCCCCCCTCAGTACGTTCCATTTCTTTTGACACTGGCCATCCTTGCCGCCTCTCTGACCTGAAAGCCCCCTGCACCATGTCCCGCCCCCCACTTCCCCCCTTCACGTTCGAAACTGCCACACAAAAAGTACGCATGGCCGAAAACGCCTGGAACAGCCGCGATCCCGACCGCGTCACCCCCGCATACACAGATGACAGTCAGTGGCGTAACCGGGCGGAATTTCTGTCAGGACATGGCGAAATTCACGCCTTCCTAAGCCGTAAATGGCACAAGGAGCTGGACTATCGACTGATCAAGGAACTCTGGGCCTTTACCGGTAATCGCATCGCCGTTCGTTACGCTTACGAGTGGCACGACGATAGCGGTCAGTGGTTCCGGTCTTATGGCAACGAGAATTGGGAATTTGCCGAAGACGGGCGCATGTCGCATCGGCATGCCTCGCTGAACGATCACCCCATAGCCGAAAGCGACCGCTTGTTCCATTGGCCATTGGGTGAACGCCCCGATGACCATCTCGGGCTTTCTGATCTGGGTCTTTGAAAGGACATACCGTGCCGCGTGCGTTTTCCGAACTGACCTTCACCCCTACCGTCCGTGCCCATCAGGAGCGGATGGGATCGGCAAAAACCTATGCCAAATTCATTGAAAGTGGCCCGCAACAGGGCCATTTGATCGGCGAGCCGGAAAAACAGTTCATTCAGGCGCGCGACGGGTTTTATCAATCCTCGGTGTCTGAAACAGGCTGGCCTTATGTGCAGTATCGCGGCGGGCCGGTCGGGTTTCTGAAAGTACTGGGGCCGCAAACCATCGGATATGCCGATTTTTCGGGTAACAAACAGTATATCTCGCGCGGGAATCTGGACGGCAACGATCGGGTCGCGTTGATCCTGATGGATTACGCCAATCAACGTCGTTTAAAGATCCTGGGGCGTGTCGAATTCACGGAGGGTCAAGCCGCCGCTGCCAGCTTGTATCCAGAAGAGGCCGAAGCCCCTGCAGAGCGGGCGGTGATCATACGTGTTGAGGCGCTTGACTGGAACTGCCCGCGCCACATCACGCCGCGTTTCACCGAAGCCGAACTGCGACCGCATCTGAACAGTTTGGGCCAGCAACTCGCGCAGTTGCAGGCTGAAAATGAAAGGCTGAAACAAGAGCTGTCAAAGCTCTCGTGACGCGTAAGACACCACAGATTTTATTGAGTATAAACAGGGAATAAGCCAATGGTTCGTTCGGTCTTTCAGCTTTCTGCGGCGTGCCTTGCCGGAGCGGCCCTGATCCTTATGATAATGATGTTTGGTTTTTTTGCTTCGCCTAGCGCCGTCCGAACATCACCACCTTCTGTGTTCAGCACCATCCTGTTCAACCATTTGCAGCAATAGCAATGCCGCGCGTTCAACCGCGACTGGTCTGAACCATCGCTTCGATACCGGCTGCACAAAAATCGATCAGGCGTTCCACTTCTGACACCCTGCCGCCTTGCGACAGGGCCCCGACCCGCCAGCCACTGTTGAGATGCGCCAGCATTGCCGAAACGGAATAGACCTGGCCGCTGGCCAGCAGCGCAGGGTCAACATCTGGATAAAGAGCAGCGATTTCGTCGATAAAAAGCCGGGCGGTCGGATCGAAACACTCTGCCGCGACATCGCGCCAACGGGGATCGACCGAGACATGCGCCACAAGGCGCCCATAGGCCATCCATCCCGAACCGCCTGTTTCTGCCAGTTCCACATAAGGCCGGATAAAACTGTCCAAGATTCCGCGCAGTGTCAGTGGACCCGCCCCTTTGGCCCTGTTCAGCGCATCTGTTCTGATCTGTGCCAGCTTGCCAGCACGACGTGCTATGGCGCGAAAAAACAGCTCCTCCTTGCCGCCGCCATGGTGATGAACAAGGCCAACCTGAACGCCTGCAAGCGCAGCGATATCGCGGATCGACGCACCTTCGAATCCGCGTTCAGCAAAGACTGTTTCGGCGGCATCCATGATCCGCGCTTTGGTTTCCAAAGACCGCTTGGACGGTGCCCTTTGTCTTGGTTTTTCTACGTTTTTCAGCGTCATGAATTTCATCTTGCCTTATTTTGGTCGTTCGTTCAATTTAAACCTCACGAACTTTGGGAGGGTTCATGACAGAAACGCGCGACGAATTCGCCCTGATCGGGGCGGGACCAATGGGTTTGGCCGCGGCCAAGGTGCTGAAAGAACAGGGGATCGCATTCCAGGGGTTTGAGTTGCATTCGGATGTTGGCGGTCTGTGGGATATCGATGCCCCAAGATCAACCATGTACGAGTCGGCGCACCTGATCTCTTCCAAACGCATGACCGAATTTGCGGATTTCCCCATGGATGACGCGGTCGCCGAGTACCCCTCGCACCGGGCGATGCGCGACTATTTCCGCGCATTTGCGGATCGTTTCGGGTTGCGTGAGAATTACAAATTCCATGCAGAAGTCACTCAGGTCTCTCCGCTGGGCAATCCGGGTGACGGTTGGCGCGTGTGCTGGCGGGATCAGGATGGCGACCATCAGGCCGAATATGCCGGCGTACTCATTGCGAACGGCACCCTGTCGGAACCGAATGTACCCAGCTTTCCGGGTACATTTGACGGCGAGTTGATCCATGCCTCACAATATCGGTATCCCAGTCAGTTCGACGGCAAGCGTGTGTTGGTCGTGGGCGCAGGTAATTCCGGCTGTGACATCGCAGTGGACGCGATCCATCACGCGAAACGCTGCGATCTGTCGATGCGGCGCGGGTACTATTTCGTCCCGAAATACGTCTTTGGCAAACCCGCTGACACAATGGGCGGAAAGATCCGTCTGCCGATGTGGCTGAAGCGTAAGGTCGACAGCCTGATCCTTGGCTGGTTTGTCGGCGATCCGCAGAAGTACGGCTTTCCCAAACCGGATTACAAGCTCTACGAAAGCCACCCCGTGGTGAATTCGCTGGTTCTGTATCACGCAGGCCATGGCGATCTGAGAATCCGCCCGGACATTAAACGGCTGGAAGGTCACACCGTGCATTTCAAGGACGGCTCCTGCGACGACTATGACATGATCCTCGCCGCGACCGGATACAAACTGCACTACCCGTTTATCGACAAGGACCTGCTGAACTGGCAAGGCGATGCCCCGCATCTGTATCTGAACACGATCCATCCCGAACGGGACGATCTGTTCGTGCTGGGCATGGTCGAGGCCACAGGTCTGGGCTGGCAGGGCAGGCACGAGCAAGCCGAGATGGTGGCGCGCTACATCAAGGGGCTTCGACACGGCTGCCCCGTGGCGGCCGATCTGCAAGCAGAAAAGCAAAAAGACTATACGCGCGCCACCGGAGGCATGAACTATATCGACCTGCCCCGCATGGCCTATTACGTGGACAAGAATACGTACAGAAAGGCTGTCACCGGCTGGATCGACCGACTGCGGAAGGCCATCGCATGAGTGGCATTGACCAGATCACACTGAATTTCAGTCCGGCGTCTCTGACGCTGTTGAATGCCATTCTGGCAATCGTGATGTTCTCGATTGCCATCGACCTGACACCTCGGGATTTTGACCGTTTAAGGCGCGCGCCCAAACCAGTGGTTGTCGGATTGATTTCACAACTCGTCGTCCTGCCTGCGCTGACCTTTGTGATGGTGTGGATTACCGCACCGCAACCGTCAATTGCGCTTGGCCTGATCCTTGTCGCGGCCTGCCCAGGGGGCAATATCTCGAACTTCATCACCCACCGCGCGGGCGGGAATGCAGCGCTTTCGGTGTCGATGACAGCCTTCGCCACCATCGGTGCAATCTTTATGACACCTTTCAACATTGCGCTTTGGGGCGGGCTTTACCCACCGACCCGCGCAATCCTGCAACAGACCCAGATCGACCCAATGCAGATCGCAATCCTGGTCGGTCTGATGCTGATCCTGCCGCTGGTTCTGGGAATTACGCTGAATCAACGTCTTCCCGCCTTGACGGCACGGTTACGCGCACCGCTGCAACTTCTGTCGATGGGTATCTTTGCTGGGTTTATCGTACTTGCTCTGGCTGCCAACTGGGGGTTTTTCCTTGGGTTTGCCGGGGCTGTTGCCGGGCTAGTGATCCTTCACAATGCCCTGGCGCTGGGGGGCGGTTGGGTTGTGGCCACTCTGACCGGGCTGTCCCCCTTTGACCGCCGCGCCATCACCATTGAGACCGGAATTCAAAACTCTGGACTTGGGCTTGTCCTAATCTTTGCATTTTTCAACGGTCTTGGCGGCATGGCCGTGGTCGCCGCATTCTGGGGAGTGTGGCACGCTATCTCGGGCCTGGCTTTGGCGTCGGTCATGGCACGAACCGAGGCCGCACGATGACCCGCATCCTGATTACCGGCGCTGCCGGGATGGTCGGGCAAGCGCTGTTACCCGAATTTGTGGGGCACGAGGTCTTTGCAACCGATCTGAAACGCCCGGATAACCTGCCTGAAGACGTCTCATTTTTGTCCATGGATGTTACTACCGACGCTCCTGCACGTGTGATTGCCAAGGTGAAACCGGATGTGATTGTGCATTTGGCTTCTGTCGTGACGCCGCCACCGAAGATGGCGCGCGCCGTAGCGTATGCTGTCGATGTCGAAGGCACGCGCAATGTGGTGAATGCCGCTATCGCAAACGGAGTGCGCAGGTTGGTCGTTACGTCGTCCGGTGCCGCTTATGGCTATCATGCAGACAATCCTGTACCGTTGCGCGAAGACGACCCATTGCGCGGCAACCCCGAGTTTCCTTATTCAGATCACAAGCGTCAGGTCGAAGAGATTTTGGCCGAAGCCCGCAGCGCCGCCCCCGATCTTGAGCAGGTTGTTCTGCGCGTGGGCACGGTTCTGGGGGCTGGAACCGAAAACCAGATCACAGCCCTGTTTCACAAGCCACGATTGCTGGCGGTATCCGGCAGCGAATGCCCGTTTGTCTTTATCTGGACCCGGGATCTGGCACGCATCCTTCAGCGTGCAGCAACCGACGGGCCAGCCGGAATTTACAACGTCGCCGGTGACGGCACGATGGGCGTGACCGACTTGGCCCGCGCCTTGGGAAAACCGGTTCTGCGCCTGCCCGCATGGGTGTTGAAAGCGGCCCTAGCCGTAGCGCGCCCACTGGGTTTATCTCGCTATGGGCCGGAACAGGTACGGTTCCTTCAATATCGGCCAGTTCTGGACAACTCCGCCCTGAAATCTGAATTCGGCTATGTGCCCGAAAAAACCAGCGCCGAGGTTTTTGCGCTCTGGCAACAGCAGGCCGGGTTATGAAAACCGCGGTCATCTCCGGCGGTGCGGGCGGTTTGGGACAGGCTCTAAGCCGCGCATTGCAAGCCCGTGGGTGGCGGGTGGTGCTGTTGGATCTTGATGTATCCGGTCTGCAAACAGAACCGAACCAACTGCCAATTGCCTGTGATCTGACTGACCCCGAACAGCTCGCCAACGCAGCTCAAAGGGCGATCACGTCAAGCGACAGCATTGATCTGGTCATCTACAACGCCGGGGTTACTCAAATTCGGGGGTTTGATCAGGCTGACACGGCCAGTCACCGTGCACTGTTCGATATCAACTATTTTGCAGCCGTTGAGATGGCTCGTGCATTCTTGCAGCCTCTCCGCGTGTCAAAGGGAACGCATCTGGCTATCTCGTCGGTGGCTGGTTTCGCTCCGCTTTGCCATCGCACGGCTTATGCAGCCTCGAAACACGCGCTTGAGGGTTTTTTCAAATCGCTTCGATCCGAAGAAAAGCCACATGGTGTTCAGGTTCAGATTGCAGCGCCGTCTTTTGTGGCCACCAACCCCGACAACGCAATGGAGCAACCCGACGGAACCGCGCGCCCCGGATCGGCCAAGGACGGAATGGACGAAATGAGCCCCGAGAGCGCCGCCGTGGCGATCCTGCGCGGACTGGACAAATCGCAGCCCATGATCCCGGTCGGACGCGTTGCACACATGTCGTGGTGGCTCAACCGTCTGTCACCACGCCTGTATCAGCGCTTAATGGAGCGTAACATGCGCGGGCCGGGATCGTAGAATTTTGCCGCGACCCCCTTGACCTTCCTGTCACTGGAACCCCCATCTGGAGGGCAGAAACCACGTGGGATGAGTCGCATGGCGCAAAAAGCACTGACAGAACTGAAAGTCACCGGCATGGGATGCGCGTCCTGTGTGGGCCGTGTCGAGGCTGCGCTGCGTAATGTATCTGGTGTTGATGCGGCCTCGGTCAATTTCGCGACCAAGACGGCGCAGGTGGAATTTGACGGGCCGGTTTCGTCCCTGACTGCGGCGCTGGATGCAGCCGGCTATCCGGCTGAAACAAGTCATGCGGATCTGAGCATCGAGGGCATGAGCTGCGCATCCTGCGTTGGCAAGATCGAGCGCGCGTTGGCGTCCACCGCTGGCGTGATCGAAGCGCAGGTCAATCTGGCAACTCGGACGGCTTCGGTGACTTACGCCACAGCTGCAACTACGCCCGAGGCGCTGGCTCAGGTTGTTACCGGAATTGGATACCCTGCGCGTATCCAAAGCGTTGCCGAACCAGAAAGCCGGGAAGACAATGAAATTCAGCGGCTGGTTCGTTCCACAATACTGGCAGCGGCACTGGCCCTGCCCGTATTCATTCTTGAGATGGGCGGGCACGTGATCCCCGCCTTCCACCATTGGATACAGGCGACCATGGGAACGCAGACGAGCCATTTGATTCAATTTGCCCTGACCTCGGCTCTGCTGATCGGACCGGGCCGTGTGTTTTACCGCAAAGGTATCCCGTCGCTGATGCAGGGCACGCCGGACATGAACGCGTTGGTAGCACTTGGGACCGGCGCGGCTTATCTGTATTCGGTCACGGCCACTTTCGCGCCCGACCTGCTGCCGCAGGGTACGGCCAATGTCTATTTCGAAGCGGCCGCGGTGATCGTGGTTCTGATCCTTCTCGGCCGGTTGATGGAGGCACGCGCCAAAGGCAAAACAGGGGCTGCGATCCGAAAACTGGTGGGTTTGCAACCAAAAACCGCACGGGTCGAACTAGACGGACAGATACAGGACCGGCCAATCGCCGAAATCGTTGTCGGAGATATCCTGCACATTCGCCCCGGCGAGCGTGTACCGGTGGATGCCGAAGTGCTTGAAGGCACCTCTTACGTTGATGAGAGCATGATCACCGGCGAGCCTGTGCCTGTTGGCAAGTCGGTGGGAGCGCCTGTTGTCGGCGGCACCGTGAATGGCACCGGCGCTCTACGGGTAAGCGCCACCCGGGTCGGTGGCGACACGGCTCTGGCACAGATCATTCGTATGGTGCAGCAGGCGCAGGGCGCGAAACTGCCTATTCAGGGGTTGGTGGATCGGATTACCTATCGCTTTGTTCCTGCGGTCATCGCTGTTGCGGTGATCACCGTCGCGCTCTGGCTGATCTTCGGCCCCAGCCCGGCCCTTCCCCTTGCGCTTGTCGCAGGTGTTTCAGTTCTGATCATCGCCTGCCCCTGCGCAATGGGGTTGGCGACCCCAACCTCGATCATGGTGGGCACCGGGCGTGCGGCAGAAATGGGCGTTTTGTTCCGCAAGGGGGATGCGTTGCAACAGCTTCAGCAGGCGCGCGTCGTCGCGCTGGACAAGACCGGAACCCTGACGCTGGGGCGCCCCGAACTGGACAGCGTGACAACGGCTAAGGGGTTTGACCGGGAGGAGGTTCTACGGCTGACCGCAGCCCTTGAGGCAAGGTCGGAACACCCGATCGCTTCCGCCATCACCCGAGCGGGGCCCGCGACACTGCCAGAGGCATCGGATGTCCGTTCGCTTACCGGGCTTGGCCTGCAAGGGTTGGTCGAAGGCCGCGACGTGTTAATCGGGTCGCACCGGTTGATGCAGCAGAGTGGGATCACCCTTGGAGCTCTGACGGATGAGGCCGAAACCCGTGCCGCTCAAGGGGCAACTCCTCTGTTCGTGGCTCTGGATGGGCAGGCGGCGGCCACTTTGTCCGTTTCTGACCCGATCAAGCCCGGCACAGTGGAGGCGCTGGACCGGTTGCACCAAATGGGGCTAACCGTGGCCATGATCACCGGTGACAACGCGCGCACGGCGCAGGCTCTGGCCGACCGGCTGGGGATTGATCATGTCACTGCCGAGGTACTGCCTGATGGCAAGGTAGATGCAATAACGGCTTTGCGGGACCGGTTCGGAGTGCTGGCCTTTGTAGGTGACGGGATCAACGATGCCCCCGCTCTTGCGGCGGCTGATATCGGCATCGCCATCGGTACCGGCACGGATGTGGCCATCGAAACAGCCGACGTTGTCCTCATGTCCGGTGATTTGCGGGGCGTCGCGAATGCGACCGAGATCAGCCGCCGGACAATGAAGAATATTCGCCAGAATTTGGGCTGGGCCTTCGGATACAATGTCCTTCTGATACCGGTGGCTGCCGGTGCGCTGTACCCGTTTGGCGGCTATCTGCTATCCCCTGCACTGGCGGCTGGTGCAATGGCACTGTCGAGCGTTTTTGTGGTCTCGAATGCGCTGCGCCTGCGCCGCATTCGCGCCAGCCTGCCGGAAACATCAGGTACGGCCACCAAAGAGGTGCACGCATGAACATCGGAGATGTTTCCGCCCGCACTGGCCTGCCCGCCAAGACGATCCGGTATTATGAGGACATTAACCTGATCAAACCAATGCGCGACGACAATGGCTATCGCCGGTTTCGCGACCAGGACGTGCATAAGCTGAACTTTCTGGGTCGCGCCCGGGCGCTTGGGTTCACCATCGAGGATTGCCGGACCCTGCTGGCACTCTACGAAGATGAGACCCGTGCCAGTGCCGACGTGAAACAGGTTGCACGCGACCATCTTGTTCAGATCGAAACCAAGATCGCAGACCTGAACGCCATGCGCGATACGCTAAGTCACTTGATCGACGCCTGCGCCGGGGACGACCGGCCCGATTGCCCAATCCTACGAGATCTGGGTGGGAAAGGCTGACTTGGGGTTGCCCTTTGGGCGCAGCTTTGCTTTGTCTTCGCCAGAGATTTCGGTCAGGCCTGTTTCGCGGAAGCCGACCGAACAGCGGAGAGGATCACAAAATGGCAAAAGTCGCGTTCCTTGGCCTTGGTGTCATGGGCTATCCCATGGCCGGACATCTGCAAGCCGCAGGCCATGACGTCACCGTTTACAACCGTACGACCACCAAGGCCGAGGCCTGGGTCGCGCAGCATGGCGGCGCGATGGCGACCACTCCGGAAGACGCCGTCACGGGTGCTGAGTTTGTCATGGCCTGCGTGGGGAATGACGACGACCTTCGCGCGGTTTGCACCGGAGAGGGCGGCGCGTTTCAGGGCATGTCCGAAGGGGCCATTTTTGTCGACCACACGACAGTTTCGGCAAAGGTCACGCGCGAACTTTATGCGGCTGGCCAATCTGAGGGTATCGCTTTTGTGGATGCCCCCGTTTCGGGCGGTCAGGCGGGCGCTGAAAACGGCGTTCTCTCAATTATGTGTGGCGGCGATCAGGCAGCTTATGATGCGGCTGAACCGGTGATGAACGTCTATTCCAAAATCTGCCGTCGACTCGGAGCCAGCGGCGCGGGCCAGATGACCAAGATGTGCAACCAGATCGCGATTGCCGGACTGGTTCAGGGTCTCAGTGAAGCATTGCACTTTGCCGAAAAAGCGGGCTTGGACGGAAAGGCCGTTGTTGAGGTGATCAGCCAGGGTGCGGCGGGCAGCTGGCAGATGGCAAACCGGTATGAAACCATGCTGGATGATCAGTTCGAACATGGCTTTGCTGTTGACTGGATGCGCAAGGATCTGGGGATTTGTCTGGATACGGCCAATGAAACCGGTGCGTCTCTGCCGGTGACCGCTCTGGTCGATCAGTTCTACAAGGACGTGCAGAAACTGGGCGGCGGACGATGGGATACGTCATCGCTGTTCAAACGTTTGCGTGCCTTGGATTGAGGGGCCAGGGGGCTGTCTGCCCCCTCTTGTCCCTTTGGGCCAATTCACCCCCGAGGATATTTCCGGCCAGATGAAGAGGATCCCGGATGAGCGGGACGGAGAAAGAAATGAGCGATTTGGTGAACTTCTGGGCAGACGCGCTGCGCCAACACTGGGGGCTGGACGCACGGTTGACCCGGCTGGATGGCGAGTATGACCTAAACTTTCTGGCGCAGGCCAGAAATGGCCAGGACTATGTGCTGAAAGTCATGCGCGCGGGGTGTGACGCGGGCCTGGTAGATCTTCAAATCGAAGCGCTTGCGCATATCGCCTCGGAAGCACCGGGGTTGCCGTTTCCCAAGGTGTTCCCGGCGTTGAACGGCGCAATGTTGCCGGAAATTTCCGATTCCGAAGGGAAATCGCGGCTGGTGTGGTTGCAGGAACGCCTGCCCGGGCGCTGCTATGCACAAGCGAACCCGAAATCCGAAGAGCTGATCCTGAAATTGGGTCGTGTTTTGGGCGCAACAGATCGCGCGCTGGAGGGGTTTCAGCATGAAGCTTTGCACCGCCCAGATTTCAAATGGGACCTGACACAAGCGGGTTGGATCAGTGACAAACTGGGCGCCATCAGCGATCCCGCGCGTCAGGCGTTGCTTCGGGATATCTGCAACGAATTCACGGCGATCACGGATAGGCTTGAGGGCCTGCCGAAACAGGCCATTCACAACGACGCCAATGATTATAACGTTCTGGTTGAAGGCGAATTGGGCGAGCGGAGGCGGGTTTCCGGCCTGATTGATCTGGGTGACATGTGTGCAGCACCGCGCGTCTGTGACCTTGCGATCGCCGGGGCCTATGTGGTGCTAGATCATGCCAGACCCGAGCGGGCATTAACTGCTCTCATACGGGGGTACCATGCCGCAAACCGACTGCAAGCCGAGGAGATCGACCTGATCTGGCCTCTGCTGCGGATGCGACTGGCAGTATCTGTCCTCAACTCGACCCTGATGGCGGTCGAAAACCCGGACGATCCATATGTGACAATCTCGCAGGCACCTGCGTGGCGGTTTCTTGAGAATGCATCCGTCAACGGCGGACTGATGTCTGCGCGTCTTCGGGCAGCGTGCGGGCTGCCGGTCGTGGACGGCGCAGAACGCATCCATGCGTATCTGCAAGAACATCGCGGCCGGTTTTCCCAACTGTTCGGTCAGGACCTAAGCGATGTTCCTATGGGGTCGTTGTCGGTTGAAAATTGTGTGTGGCCCCAGAACCCTTTCCACATGCCATTGGCCGAGGCCGCACATGTTGGTGAAGAATACGGCGAAGGGCTGTGGCTGGGCTATTACAACGAACCCCGCCTGATCTATGCCGAGCCGGGATTTCGCAAAGGGCCTTGGAAAGCCTCGGATCGGCGAACAGTGCATCTGGCGGTAGATGTGTTTGCACCTGCCGGGACAGTGCTGCATGCGCCAATGAGCGGGCGGGTCGAAGTGGTCGAGAACCGAGATCAGCACCTCGATTACGGTGCGGTGATAATCCTGCACCATGGAACGCCGGATGGCGATCCGTTCTACACGCTCTATGGTCATCTGGACCCGGAATGCTGTGACCGGTTGAAACCCGGCGATCCGGTGGCACAGGGGGCGGCGTTCGCCCGGTTGGGCGACGCCAGCCAGAATGGCGGATGGGCACCGCATGTGCATTTCCAGCTGGCGCTGACAACCAATGGCATGGAGGCGGATTGGCCCGGTGTCGGCGATCCGGATGAGATGGAGTTGTGGCACGCAGTCTGCCCGAACCCGGCGGCCTTACTGAACCTGCCGGATGACAAGGTTTTCTACCAACCCACCGACAAACAGGCGATCCTGCAGGGTCGCCGCGATCACTTTGGCGGCAACCTGTCGCTGACTTATGATGACCCTGTCATGCTCGTACGCGGGTGGAAACATCACCTGTTTGACGAATGGGGCCGCCCCTATCTGGACGCCTATAACAACGTCCCTCATGTGGGTCATGCGCATCCCCGCATTCAAGCTGTAGCGGCGGATCAGTTGAAGCGGATGAACTCGAATACCCGCTACCTGCATCCGGCACAGACAACTTTTGCTGACAAGATCCTGTCCAAACTGCCCGATCACTTCGAGGTCTGCTTCTTCGTCAATTCCGGAACTGAAGCGAACGAACTGGCCCTGCGGCTTGCCCGTGCCCATACCGGCGCCAAGGGGATCGTGACGCCAGACCATGGCTATCACGGCAATACGAATGCGGCTGTGGCGATATCGGCCTACAAGTTCAACAAACCCGGTGGCATCGGGAAAGCCGACTGGGTCGAACTGGTCGAGGTTGCGGACGACTATCGCGGTTCGTTCAAGCGTGACGATGCGGATCGGGCGCAGAAGTTTGCCGATCTTGTGGACCCGGCCATTGCTGCCTTGCAGGACCGGGGTCAGGGTCTGGCCGGGTTCATCGCTGAAACTTTCCCGTCTGTCGGTGGACAGATCATTCCGCCCAAGGGTTACCTGCCTGCGGTTTATGAAAAAATCCGTGCCGCCGGGGGTGTCTGCATTGCAGATGAGGTGCAAACGGGTCTGGGTCGCCTGGGTGAATATTACTTTGGCTTTGAACATCAGGGCGCGCTTCCTGATATCGTGGTGATGGGTAAGCCAATTGGTAACGGGCACCCTCTGGGTGTGCTGGTCACGACGCGGGCGATTGCCGACAGCTTCAATAACGGGATTGAATTCTTCTCGACCTTTGGCGGATCGACGCTGTCTTGCCGGATCGGCAAGGAAGTATTGGATATCGTCGATGACGAGGGCCTGCAGGACAATGCACGTCAGATGGGTGACCGCCTGATGACCGGGCTGCGCCAGATCGAAAGCGACTTTGGTTGTGTTGGCGATGTACGGGGCATGGGGCTGTTTCTGGGTGTTGAGCTGATCAATCCCGACGGAACCGAAGGAACTGAGATTTGCAGCTATGTCAAAAACCGGATGCGCGATCATCGAATTCTGATCGGCAGTGAGGGACCAAGGGACAACATCCTGAAAATCCGCCCACCGCTGACGATTGAGGCCGAGGATGTGGACATGATCCTGTGGGCGCTAAGGGACGTGCTGTCCGAGGTCGGTGACTTCTCTCCTGCTCCGGTTTGCGATCACGACCATCACCATGCGGGATGCGGGTGCTGCTGAAGGATTGACCCCGGCGCTTTGCCGGGGTTTGACCGTCCTGCAAGCACAGTCAATGCAAAACGGCAGTGCGGGTATCGTGGCCTGTCGTCGGAATCGCATTTCCCGTTGTCATACGCCGGAGCGTCAGGCCCAGTTCCTCCGACAGGGATGCCAGAGCAGGCGCAAAATCCGGGCGCACGATCAGTGACGCCATCATCATCGCATCTTCGCGTGCCCCTTCAGATGCAGCCGCAACCATTTGGGCAAAACAATTCTCATCCGCGCCCAAACATGCACACCCCAGACCGTGCCTGATTAACGGACGTCGACAATGCGTAGCGCAAAGCGAACACAGACGATCCAGCGTCAGCATGGCGGCACGCCCATAATCTGATCCCAGCGCTATGCGAAAATCGCTCGCGACATCAGCGCGACCCCTTTCGCCCTGACTCCACATCCGCAGATACATCACCGCACCCGCTTCGACTGGATCAAGGTCCGCCAGACGGCCGACCGCGGCACCGCCGCGCAATGAATGCGCGCTCATTTCGTCAGGATCAGTTTACCCGCACGGGTGATGCGCAGGGTATACAATTGGTCGCCCAACTCGATATGGGCCAGGTGGCCACCCTTGGTCAAATCCTCGGCCTTGTGCGCAGGCAACATCGAGACAGCATAACCTTGGGTTGGGGTCGGGTTCTGTACATTCATCGGGGCATCTCCAGAGCGAGTCGGCATGGTGCCATACCTGTTGCGTTTCGTTTGATCTGGCTGACCCGAGAGGGTTGGCTTTCCGTTTCTGACATTAAATCTGATTGTTTTAGTAAGGTAAGTCAAGCGCTGTTTCAAATCAGGTGTCATTGAGCCGATTGCGCCCTTGAAAACGACGGGTTAAGACTTGGTACAAGTATTGAAAGGCAAGCAAAACGTGACCGCAGCAGTTGTTTTTGATCTGGATGGAACGTTGGTCGACAGCGTCGGGGACCTGGCAGCAGCGGCCAATAAAACGCTGAATGGCGTCGGTCACGATCCTGTACCCGTTGATGTGATCAGAGGGTTTGTTGGCAATGGCCTTCCCAAACTGGTCGAGCGCCTGATGCGACACTGTGATTTGCCCATGGATCGCCACGCGGAACTCACACAACAGACACTGAAGCATTATAATGCGGCCGTCAGTGCAACGACCGTGCCTTATCCAGGAGTTCCCGAAGCCCTGGAAACACTGAAACAGATGGGGTGCTTTCTTGGTATCTGCACCAACAAACCCGAAGCACCCGCACGTCACGTGCTGGAGGCGCTCAACCTATCCCGGTTCTTCGACGTTGTTTTCGGCGGTGATACATTGCCAATTCGCAAACCGGATCCGGGCCACCTGCTGGAAAGCTTCAAAGCACTTGGGACCTCGGGCACACGCTTGTATGTCGGCGACAGCGAAGTCGATGCAGAAACAGCTGTAAACGCCAGGATACCGTTTCTGTTGTTCACGGAAGGGTACCGCAAAACCCCGGTGGCCAGTATACCGCACACCGTTGCGTACAGTGCGTCCGAAACACTGCCGACACTCGTGACCAAATTGATCCAGAACTAAGTACGTTCACACGATGTCAGTCATCAAACGAATGGCTTGGGCTTTCGCGAACCCCTAAAAGTTAAGAGGGGCCGGTCGAGGGGGTGTGACCAGCCCCTCATCGGGGAAAGTATATACCGTGTTTGTGTGTGGTAAGTACGGTAAGTCATGTGTACCCCCGATCGGCAGCCAGCGAAATTGGGGGATTCCCGTAGTTCGGCGAAAATAACTGTAAAACTGGAAAAAACAGCAATTCAGGCCACCCAATTTACCTGTGAAAATTTGCCTATAAGATGGCTTGACGGTTCGAACATTCGGTTCGCTGGTTGAATGGGTATAGGGTAACCCATGGAAAAACAGGACAGAAATCAGAGAGCGGCGCGTCTGCAAATCCTGCAGGGCATTCTGCCTGTTGACCGCGCGCGCCTTCCGGCGGAAATGCTGGCTGGTCTGAGTTTTGCGTGCCTCGCGATCCCCGAAGTCATGGGTTACACCAAAATCGCCGGCACTCCGGTCATGTCCGGGCTGTATACGATCCTGATTCCCATGGCTCTGTTTGCGCTGTTCGGATCGTCCCGACACCTTGTTGTCGGCGCTGATTCGGCGACAGCAGCCATCACCGCCTCGGGGCTGGCGGGCTTGGCGGTGTCCGGAACGTCTGAGTATCTGGCACTGGCATCCTTGCTGGCGCTTATGGCTGCCATGCTTTTGATTGCCGCGCGTGTCATCGGGCTGGGGTTTCTGGCCGATTTTCTGTCCAGAACGGTATTGGTCGGCTTTCTGACCGGCGTGGGCATTCAGGTTGCAACGGGTCAAATCCCCGGATTGTTGGGCATCGAATCCGCTGGGCACGGAACACTTGCAAGGTTGAAGGACGTTTACTTCAACATATCCAACGTCAACTGGCCAACCGTGATTGTCTCATCAGCCGTGTTGGGCATTGTCCTAGGATGCACAAGACTGGCGCGCAAAATCCCGGGGCCATTGGTTGCCATTGTCGGGGTGATCCTGTGCAGTTGGGCCTTTTCATTCAACATTTCCGGAATCTCGGTGTTGGGAGAGGTTGCCGGCAGTTTGCCCTCCTTCTCGATCCCGGACGTGCAGTGGAGCTGGACCTTGTTCAAACAACTGCTTCCCACGGCCCTGTCCATCTTCGTTGTCATTCTGGCACAAAGCGCAGCCACATCGCGGGCATACGCCTCAAGATATGATGAGACATTCAACGAAAACACGGACCTGATCGGACTGGGTCTTGCAAATTTCGGGGCTGCATTCATGGGAACATTTGTGGTCAATGGCAGCCCCACAAAGACCGAGATGGTCACCAGCGCCGGAGGGCGCAGCCAGGTAGCGCAGCTGACAACAGTGGTAATAGTTCTGTTGGTTATCCTGTTTCTGACCAAGCCTTTAGCCTATCTCCCCACAGCAGCACTGTCGGCCATCGTTTTCCTGATCGGTCTCAAGCTGATCGACCTGCACGGAATGGCAACAATTTACAGGCAGGCCCGGTCCGAGTTCTGGGTTGCCACGGCAACTGCCACCGTGGTCGTTCTGGTTGGGGTCGAGCAAGGCGTCATTTTTGCCATGGTCCTGTCTCTGGTCGACCACACGCGCAGGGGATATCACCCAAAGAATTCGGTAGTATTGCGCACCGAGTCCGGTGGCTGGCGTTCAAAGGGATTGGAAGCGCCAAACCAGTTCGAACCCGGTCTGGTAATCTACCGGTTTTCACACGGTATGTACTACGCGAACATGCAGATTTTCACCGAGGAAGTGACAACAATCGTTCAGAACGCAGACGGCAAACTGACATGGTTCTGCATCGACGCCTCGGCAATTGACGTTGTCGATTTCACAGCCGGGTTCACTTTGTGCAGTATCGCCAATTTCCTGCGATCCAAGAGGATACGGCTGGTTTTCACGCTGGTCGAGCCAGATGTGAAAGCCGAGCTGGATCGCTACGGCATCACAGAACTGATTGGTGAAACTGCGTTTTATGAAAACGGCAAAGCCCTGCTGGATGCCTATCACACGCGCCCAAATCCCATGTGACCGTTAATCACCTGTAGCTTCGCGCCCTGGACATCTTCCCGTTCCCCGGATTGAAAGAGTTGGTCGGATCGCAGCATTTGTAATGCGCCGCCAAATCGGGTTTGGCTTTGTACATGTGCCCCACATAGTGTTCGGCAGGATATTCCGCACCGCACTCGTCAAACAGGGCCAGCATTGCCGCCTTCAGCGCGCTCGGTCGCGTGCCCCTATCGGGTAGTCCGGTTTGTTTGTTAGTGCATCGTGGGCCTCTGGTCTATCGGGACGATGCTTTCGGGCGCAGGCGGGCAGGAGCCCAACGCGCTGTGCGGCCTGACGGTGTTGTACAACTGAACGCCAGTACACCCACGTTACCGACCGGCGCGAGGTTCTTTATCCATGGCATCCTTGGTTTGGCCGGTCGGTTTATGTCCATGAGGTGATAGATA